>DATAIA010000359.1:0-23110 GCA_036262895.1 Xanthobacteraceae bacterium | reverse complement strand
CACTTTATGCCGCGTGGCAATTCCGCCGGGAACATCGCCAAGCGAAAGCAGTGCATGAGCGGGGTGGCGCTTTTTCCGAGCTGTTGCGCGAAGATAAACTGTCGTTCCGCGACAAGTTCGCGCTGCTGCCGCGCGTGCTTCCGTTTGTGTTGCTGCTCACCGGCGTGATGATTGCGCTTTATGGCGGGTACGCAACGCCGTCGGAAACGGCAGGCCTTGGCGCGGTGCTCGCTCTCGTGCTGATTGCGGCAATCTATCAGGTTTGGAAGCCCGGCGAGGTTAGTCCCATTCTCGCAGCGACATTGCGGGAATCCACCATGCTGATGCTGATCATCGGCATGTCGCTACTTTATTCCTATGTGATGAGTTATCTGCACATCAGTCAATCGGCGGCGCAGTGGATCGTCGACCTGCATCTATCGCGCTGGGTGCTGCTTGCGACAATCCTGCTTCTTGTCGTGGTGCTGGGATTTTTCCTGCCGCCGGTGTCGATCATTTTGATGACGGCGCCGATCATTTTGCCGCCGCTGAAGGCTGCGGGTTTTGATCTGATCTGGTTCGGCGTCATCATGACGATCGTCATGGAGATGGGCCTGATCCATCCTCCTGTTGGTCTCAACATATTCGTCATCAAGAACATCGCGCCGGACATTCCGTTGCGCGATGTGATCTGGGGCGTGATGCCGTTTGTCGGCCTCATGATGGTTGCTATCGCGCTGCTCTGCGTGATACCGCCAATTGCAACAACGCTGCCCGATCTGGTGATGGGCTTGAAATAGCGAGTGTAGTTAGGCCTTCCGGCCCAACTCGCGCAAAATTTCCTGCGTGTGTTCGCCGAGCTTTGGCGCCGGGCGTTCCGAGGCCATGGGCTTCCCATCAATAACGACCGGAGTGCGCACGCCCGGAATCGTACCGCCAACGGCCTCGGCCCTCGGCAGATCGATCCGCATCTGACGGTGAACAACCTGCGGATCTTCGAACACCTGGCCGAGATTGTTGATCGGCCCGGCGGGGACGCCAACCGCTTCAAGCTTTTCCAGGAGATCGCCGCCCGTCATTTTTTTGGTCAGGGCCGTGATTTTGCCGACCAGCACCTCGCGATTGGCCATCCGTCCCTTGTTGTCGCTATAAGCCGTTTCCTGCGCGAGTTCAGGTGCGCCGATGACGCCGCATAGCTTGACGAATTGGCTGTCGTTTCCGGTCGCGATGATGATGTGACCGTCGGCAACCGGGAATACCTGATAGGGCGCGATATTGGGATGCGCATTTCCGATGCGCTTCGGCACGTTGCCGGAAACGAGAAAATTCAGTGCCTGGTTGGCAAGCACGCCGACCGTTGAATCCACAAGCGCCGTATCGATATGGCAGCCGCGCCCCGTCTTCTCCCGGCCGGCCAGCGCCGCCAGAATGCCGATCACCGAATAGACGCCGGTAAAGATATCGGAAACCGGAACCCCGGCGCGGGTCGGCTCGCCGTCCGGCCGGCCGGTCAGGTCCATGAAACCGCCAATGCCCTGAGCCATCAGATCATAGCCGGCGCGGGGTGCCGCCGGGCCGTCCTGGCCGAAGCCGGTAACCGAGCAATAGATCAGGCGCGGATTGATGGCCGAGAGGTTCTTGTAATCCAGGCCGAACTTGGCAAGGCCGCCGACTTTGAAATTCTCGATCAGAATATCGGACTTGGCGGCGAGGTCGCGAACGATCTGGCGTCCCTCTTCGGTTTCGAAATCGACCTCGATCGACCGTTTGCCGCGGTTGGCCGCATGGAAGTAGGCCGCTCCGAGATGGCCCCCGTCTGCTGCGGCAACAAAGGGCGGGCCCCAGCCGCGGGTGTCGTCACCAGTGCCCGCACGCTCCACCTTGATGACATCCGCTCCGAGGTCGGACAGGGTCTGACCCGCCCAGGGGCCGGCCAGAATACGGGCAAGCTCAAGAACACGAATACCGGCCAGCGGACCTGACATGAAACAACTCCTAAGGCTAAGTCCGCGGGCGGTTCGCCGCGGCAAAAATCAGCCGATGGTGTGGCCTGTTGACCGAATTTTGTCTATACCTCCCGTATACTTTGGGCGCGGCATCCTTCGGCACCCCCCAGGGTTGTCCTATTTATGTTTTGACGCTCAAAAAGGTGGATTGAGGCATGAACACCTCGTTCTTCGGCGAATTGATGCAGACGATTTCCGAGCGCGGCCGCGCTCTGATCGATCGCACGCGGGACCGGCGGGATGCCGCCGAAGCGCGATCCCGGAGCCTGGTGGAATTGTGCGAGGACTTGCTCTCTGGCCGCGGCGAGGCGTCGGGTGCCGCGCGGGCTGCTCATATCCTTGAGCGCTATGAAGCGCTCACCACGGGTCCGCGCATTGCGTTTTTTGAGGCGCTTGCCAAGGAATTCGGCGCCGACCAAAGCCGCGTCACGGCTGCGGTTGCGGCCTGGCAAAAGAACCCGTGCGATAAAACGGCGGCCGAACTGCACAACGCTGCCGAACCGCGGCGGCTGGAATTATTCCGCCGGCTTAATTTTGCACCGGGCGGGACGGCGGCCCTTGTTGCAATGCGCGAACAGCTCATGGATGCGCTCGTGCATCGCGAAGATCTGCAGCCCGTCGATGCGGATTTTGTGCATCTGTTTACTTCTTGGTTTAACCGCGGCTTCCTGGTTCCGCGCCGCATCGACTGGTCGACGCCTGCGATCATTCTGGAAAAGATCATTCGATACGAAGCAGTGCATCAGATCCGCGATTGGGCCGATCTGCGCCGTCGCATCGATCCGCGGGATCGGCGTTGTTATGCGTTTTTCCATCCCACCTTGATTGACGAGCCGTTGATCTTTGTTGAAGTCGCGCTGATGGAAGGCATTGCCTCCTCAATCGCTCCGATCCTGGCTGAAAACCGCGAACCACTGCCGCCAAACGAAGCGACCACCGCGGTGTTCTATTCGATTTCGAACTGCCAACGCGGATTGGCCGGCGTATCCTTCGGGCATTTTTTGATCAAACAAGTGGTCGAAGAAGTTTCCCGCGAATTGCCGAAGCTCAAGACGTTCGTGACCTTATCGCCGGTTCCAGGGTTCACTCGCTGGCTCGATCGCGAGCGTGTCGATGAGCATTCCACGGCACTGCCCGCTGAAGATCGCTCCAAGCTTGCAGCGCTCGATCAGAAGGATTGGCCCCTTGACGGACAGATCGCGGAGAGCCTACGCGAGCCATTGTTGCATGCAGCCGCCGCTTATTTCCTCACGGGGCGCACCAAAAAAGGAGCGCCGATCGATCCTGTCGCACGCTTCCATCTGGGAAACGGCGCGCGGCTCGAGCAGATCAACTGGCTGGCCGATACATCTCCTAAAGGACTAAGCCAATCCTATGGGCTGATGGTCAACTATCGCTACGAGCTCGATCATATCGAACAAAACCACGAGGCTTATGCAGAAAATCGTACTGTTGTGGTCTCGCCGGCAGTCAAGCGGCTGGCGCGGAATTCCGGCCTGCAGTTGGTTTCATCCGCAAGCTGACAGTGTGTGTTGAGTTCGTTTGATATCGCCGTGCTGGCGGCTTGTGAGTGCGTCTTGATTGCCGGGTTGTCGGGATCGCCTGATAATACTGCAATTGCGATTCGATGAATGGGGATCATGGCGGACTTCGATCTGGCCATTGTTGGTGGCGGAATTAACGGGGCGGGTATTGCCCGGGACGCCGCGGGCCGCGGCATCAGCGTGCTGCTGGTCGAGCAGAACGATCTCGCCTCCGCCACCTCATTTGCATCAACCAAGCTGATCCACGGCGGCCTTCGTTATCTGGAGCACTGGGCGTTTCGGCTGGTGCACGAAGCGCTGGCTGAACGCGAAGTGTTGTTGCAGCTTGCGCCGCACCTGATCCGGCCCATGCGGTTCGTGCTGCCCCATCACGAGGGGCTGCGTCCGGCCTGGCAGTTGCGGGCAGGTTTGTTTCTTTACGATCATCTTGGCGGCCGGCGTATCCTGCCGGGTACGCAAACGCTCGATTTGACCCACGGTCCTCTCGGCGTTCCGCTCAAGCGGCGTTACAAACTCGGATTCGAATATTCGGATTGCCAGGTTGACGATACAAGGCTTGTCATCGCCAATGCCTGCGATGCGGCCGAGCGCGGTGCAGTGATCCGAACCCGGACGCGGCTGGTGCGCGCCGATCGCGATGAGCAGGCCTGGCAACTGGTGTTGAGTGCCCGCGGTCATCGTGAGGTCGTCACCGCACGTGTTCTCGTCAACGCCTCGGGGCCGTGGGTTGGGCAGGTGACGCAGTCGATGCTTCGGCTCCGCACGGGGATGAAGGTGCGCCTGGTCAAAGGCAGCCATATCGTGGTGCGGCGTCTGTTTGATCACGATCGCGCCTATATCTTTCAGGGTGCGGATGGCCGTATCGTATTTGCTATCCCTTATCATCGCGATTTCACGTTGATCGGGACAACGGATGAGAACTTCGACGGTGATCCCGCGAGCGTTGTCGCAAGTCCGGGCGAAATCGAATATCTCTGTCAGGCCGTCAGCGTTTATCTTCGGACTTCTGTTGAACCGGGAGATGTCGTTCAAACATTCGCCGGCGTGCGCCCGCTCTATGATGATGGCGCAGGCGATGCCAAGGACGTCACCCGCGATTACGTGCTTGCGCTCAATACCCCGTTTCAGGGCGCGCCGCTGCTCACGGTTTACGGTGGGAAGATCACCACCTATCGCCGCCTTGCCGAGGCGGCGCTTGCAAAAATTGCCAATTATTTCGGGCCATCGTCACCATGGACGCACAATGTGCCATTGCCCGGCGGTGATTTTGCCTGGGACGGCGTCGATGGGCTGGTTGATCGGGCGCAACAAAAATGGCCGTTCCTTACACGAGGCCATATCAGCCGGCTGATTGCGGTTTACGGCACACGGATCGATCGGGTTCTTGAGAATGTCGCGGGTGTTGATGACCTTGCGCCCTGGTTCGGAGCCGATCTTTCAGCATCGGAGGTTCGCTATTTGATGCGCCACGAATGGGCGCAAACGACGGAAGATGTCCTGTGGCGTCGAACAAAGCTTGGACTTTACGTTAGTCCGGACGAGGAGGCCGCACTCGGACAATATATGACAAGCGCAGCCGCTCGCGTCGCCGCTGAATGAAGGGGCCCATGGCGCATCGCATCATCGCTATCGACCAGGGTACCACCTCGACGCGGGCTATCGTGTTTGACGAAACGCTGACGCCGATTGCATCCGAGCAACGCGAACTCAAACAGATTTATCCCGCGCCCGGTTGGGTCGAGCACGATCCGGAAGAAATCTGGTCGGCGACGATCGCGGCCGTGCGTGGCGCCATGCTCAAAGCCGAAATCAGCGCAGCCGAAGTTGCGGGAATTGGCATCACCAATCAGCGCGAAACTACGCTGATTTGGGATCGGCAAACCGGCAAAGCCATCCATAACGCGATCGTTTGGCAGGATCGCCGCACCGCCGAGCAATGTGCGTCGTTGAGAGCCGCGGGTCAGGAAACGCTTGTTGCCGACAAGACGGGTTTGCTGCTCGACCCCTATTTTTCGGCAACCAAACTTTCCTGGCTGCTCGACAACGTCGAAGGCGCGCGGGTGGCAGCGCAAGCGGGCCGGCTTGCCTTTGGGACAATCGATACGTTTTTGCTGTGGCGCCTGACCGGCGGTCGTCTTCACGCGACAGACGCGACCAATGCGTCGCGCACGTTGTTGCTCGATATCCATGCCGGGCAATGGGACCAGGAATTGGTCGACTTGTTTGATGTGCCGGCCTCTATTCTCCCAGAGGTCCGCGACAGTTCGGGGGATTTTGGCGCCACTGATCCGAGCCTGTTCGGGGGCGCCATCCGCATTCTCGGCATTGCCGGCGATCAGCAAGCGGCAACGGTGGGCCAGGGCTGCTTTCAACCCGGCATGATGAAAGCAACTTATGGAACAGGTTGCTTCGCCCTTCTCAATACCGGTTCAGTTGCGGTGAAGTCTCATAACCGGCTTCTCACAACCATTGCCTATCAATTTGAAGGGAAACGGACCTACGCCATTGAAGGTTCGATTTTCGTGGCCGGTGCCGCGGTGCAATGGCTGCGAGACGGGCTCAAGTTGATCACGAATGCGGAGCAAACAGCCGCCCTTGCGGCTGCAGCCGATCCGGCAGAGCAAGTTTATCTTGTTCCAGCGTTTGTCGGGCTTGGTGCGCCGTGGTGGGACGCAGATGCGCGCGCGGCGATATTTGGACTGACGCGCAACTCTGGGACTGCGGAATTGGTGCGAGCCGCACTTGAATCGGTGGGCTATCAGACACGCGATCTTATCGAAGCGATGCGGGCCGATTGGCAAAGCGCTCAAGCCGCGAGCGCGAGATTGCGGATCGATGGTGGAATGACGGTAAACAACTGGTTAGTTCAGTTCCTTGCCGACATCCTCGATACGCCTGTTGACCGGCCGGTTGTTATGGAAACGACGGCGCTTGGTGCGGCTTATCTGGCCGGTAGGGCTGCAGGCCTTTGCCCTGATCTCGAAGGGTTTAGCAAGGACTGGAAACTCGATCGGTCTTTCATGCCTGCAATGGATGCGGCCATACGCGAGCAAAAGTGGGCAGGCTGGAAGAGTGCCGTGCGTCGCACGTTGGCGCAGCAGTAAGGTTAAGTTTGCGCTAAATGTGTCGCGCAAAAAGCCTGTAATTACCTCAGTCAATTTTACATCGCCGCAATGCTCGCATGATCTACTACGCCCTAATGGAAAGCGTTCTTGCAATAGTTTGAACGCATACCTGATGGAGTTAGCTCAATTGCGCTTGAACGGCCTGAAATCCGTTTCATGCGTGTAAACCGGGTGGGTCAGCGGGGCGACGATCATGCATTCCACTTTGTCGAAAAGAGTCGAACAACTCGTTCAATCGATCGAGATTCTGATCATCGACGACAATCAGTACATGCGGAAGGTTATTCGAAACCTTCTCAACAATCTCGGGGTTAAGAACATTCAAGAGGCGGCCGATGGTATTGCCGGTCTCGAAGCAATCCGGATGTTCGCGCCGGACATTGTTCTTCTCGACTGGGAAATGCCGTTGTTGAGCGGTGCTGAACTGGTGCGTATCGTCCGCGCTCCGGGCACGTTCCCTGTGCCGGATATTCCGATCATTATGCTCACCGGTCATGTCGAGCGCTGGCGCGTGGTTGAGGCGACTCAGCTCGGAGTCAACGAGTTCCTCAAGAAGCCTGTGTCGGGCAAGGCATTGCTTGATCGTATTGTTGCGATCCTTGCCAATCCGCGCCCAATGGTGCGTGTGGGCGACTATTACGGTCCCGAGCCACGCAAACTGTTCTATGAACCGCTTCAGAAAATGGTCGCGGGAGGACAGTCACAGCCCCCGCAGAAGGCCAGCGCCTGACGGGCGAGAGGATCTCTCGGATCATCGCCTGAGATTTATCGGGTCGATGGAACAGGCTCGGCCCGAGCTGCCGGGCCGGCGCTGGCGGTTGGCGCCCCGCCGCGTGTCAATTGCTCGATGACACTGCGCACCGCATCCCGTGTCTTGTTATCCTTGACCGCATTTAATAGCGGTGCGGCAGCACCCGATCGCCGGATCAAACTTTCAGGATCCGGCAGCATGATCGGATCATCCCACTGGCCTTGTACAATGAAGGGCAGCTCGAAAGCAGGTGCCGTGGCTGAAGCCGTCTGCACCAGGCCGGCAGTGCCTTTCAGATCGAGATCGCGTGCGGGCACAGATGCCGTTCCGACAAGGCCGAGCCGAACGGCCGTACTTTCCATTCGCACGTCCTGAACCGTTGCAATCCCTTGCGCCACTTTGATGTCGATGTTGAGCGTGTTGAATGGCGTTCGTCCACTGCGAAACTCGCCGCCACCTGACAGTGGCCTGCGTTCGAGACGCCGCAACAATTGCTCGACATTGACGCCGGTCAAAGCTCCGTCGCGAGCGGTGACCAGAATTGTGCCATTGAGTTTTTTGGCCAGCGCCAGAATGCTATCGCCCGATGAATCGATTGCAAAGTTGACCGTTCCATTGCCTTCCAATCGGTGAATGCCAAACAACTCGCCGAGACAGTTTTCGAGGTCGACACCGACAAAATGCAGCTGCGATTTGATCTCAGCCCCATTCTCCGATCCTGCGAGAATGACCGATCCTTTCAACAAGCCATTGAAGGCCTGGGATTCGCCGATTGTTACATTAAGCCGTCCGTTGCGCAGATTAGCCGCAACCGCGGTGCGCCCGACCTTGGCGCCACCGACTGACACGCGGGCGGCCGAAAGCCGAAGATCGATATCGAACCCGTTCAACCCATCCAGTGCGATTGGCACAGCACTCCAATCGCGCTCGGTATTGCGCAGCAGATGAATGGCGGAAATGTAGGGTGTGAAATTGATGTCCTCGGCTGCCAACGTGCCCTGCACGGCAAAATGCGTATCGTTCGTCAGGCTCAGAACACCTTCCGCGCTATTCCCATCGAGTTCGACGTTGACCGAAGACAAGGCAACGGTCGTGCCTGAAACATTGGTCTGCGCCTTCAAGGTAAAGCGCCCGAATCCACTGCCCGGTAACGGCTTCTGCCCGGCCCATACCAATGTTTGGCGCAGCGAAGCGCTATCGGCAGCAAGCATGCCTTCTATTTTCAGGGTTGGCCGGTAGCTCAGATGGCCGTCGAAGGCGACCTTGAAAGGCGCCCCGTTCAGGCGAACCTTCAGGCCGGATCGGCCGCCGACCAATGCCTGGAACAAATCGCTGAGCGTGATGCTGGCGTCGATCTGTTCGCCGCGCCAGTTCACCCGGCCGATGGTTGCGAAGCTGTTGGAGATTGACGGCCAGGCGAGGGAGAGTTCGAGGCCGGAAAGTTCTTCGTGGAGATCGTGGGTATCGTCGCGCACGGAAAGCGTACCGCCGGTCATGCGGATTTCCGAGAATGACATAACGCGATCGGTCCGCTTCGCGCCCGGTTTCAGCCCGCGCGCAAGCGATTCCACAAGCCCCGACCAGTTTGATTTGCCATCCGCATCGAACGTCAGCGCGATCCGCGGTTCAACAAGCGACAGATCAGCAGCTTCAATGCGGCCAAACAGCAAGGGGTAGAGGCGCAGCCCCGCCGTCAGACGTTCGGCTGCAAATGCGGGAGGATCGCTGCGGTCGCCTTCCAGCCTGACATTGGTAAATGTCACGGTCCCCCACGGCAGCAGGGACACTGACACATTCCCGTGGATCACGGTATTGAGGCCGGTCACCGCCTGGATTTCCGCGATAACCGCGTTACGCACCTTTTCGGCAGGGATGAGCAGGGGCAAGGCAGCGAGCACGGCGATGCAAACGCCAATGCAGACGGCCATGGCAATTCCCAAGCGCTTGAAGCTCGTGGCCGCGGTCAAGACAGGCATATCCAGTGTATTGTGATGGTGAAACAGCTATCGGCGTCGATTAACACCGAACAACATTGCTCGGCTCTGTGTCTCTTTCGTGGCTTGCTTGTCTGCCTTTCGATTTGGATTGCGACTGCACGACGAGGACTAATTTAAGCCGCCTGCAAGCGAGCGACCGCGCCACCAGCTACTTCTGGAGCTTGGCGTCGATCTGATAATGAGCCTGCGTATTAGCCTTGATATCCTCTAACGATACGCCGGCCGCGAGCTCGATCAGAGTCATCGCACCGGGGCCATTTTTGTGCTTGTCAATCGTAAACACGCCGAGATCGGTAATAACCATGTCGATAACCCGGGCACCGGTCAACGGCAGCGTGCACTGTCTCAACAGTTTTGGTTCGTTTTTGGCAGTGTGTTCCATGATGACGACGACCTTTTTCACGCCCGCCACCAGGTCCATGGCGCCGCCCATGCCTTTCACCATCTTGCCGGGGATCATCCAATTGGCGAGATCGCCGTTTTCGGCAACCTGCATGGCTCCGAGAATGGACAGATCGATATGGCCGCCGCGGATCATGGCGAAGCTGTCGGCGCTGGAGAAGTAACTGGTTGTCGGCAGTTCGGTAATGGTCTGCTTCCCGGCATTGATCAGGTCCGGGTCTTCGTCGCCCTCAAAGGGAAACGGCCCCATGCCCAGCATCCCATTCTCGCTCTGCAGCTGAACCTGCATGCCCTGCGGGATGTAGTTTGAGACGAGGGTTGGAATTCCAATTCCCAAATTCACGTAAAAGCCATCCCGCAGCTCTTTCGCTGCACGTGCGGCCATTTCTTCGCGGGTCCAGGGCATGTCGTTCCTTCCTTCTTACCGGCGTGGCCGCGTGGTGCGTTGTTCAATGTGCTTGGCGGCTTGCGGAACATGCACAAGGCGCTGCACGAAAACCCCGGGCGTAATGATGTGATCGGGATCGATTTTCCCGACCTCGACCAGGTTTTCGACCTCTGCCACGGTGATTTTCCCGGCCGTCGCCATCATCGGATTGAAATTGCGCGCCGTCTTTCGATAGACGAGGTTGCCTTCAGTATCGGCTTTCCATGCATGAACAATGGCGAGGTCGGCGATGAGGCCGCGTTCCATCACGTAGCTTTCACCGTTAAATTCGCGCACCTCCTTGCCTTCGGCAATGATGGTGCCGACGCCGGTTTTGGTGAAGAAGGCCGGAATGCCCGCGCCGCCTGCGCGAATGCGCTCGGCGAGCGTTCCCTGCGGATTGAATTCAAGCTCAAGTTCGCCGGCGAGATATTGCTGCGCGAATAGTTTGTTTTCGCCGACATAGGAGGAAATCATCTTCCGGATTTGCCGGCTATCCAAGAGCAGGCCGAGACCGACACCGTCGACGCCTGCATTGTTTGAAATCACGGTCAGATTTTTGACCCCCGAATCCCGAATAGCCTGAATAAGCGTTTCCGGAATACCGCAGAGCCCGAACCCGCCGGACATGATGACCATGCCGTCTTTCAGAACGTCGGCTAATGCGGTGCGTGCGTCGACATAAACTTTTTTCATGAAGATCCGCCTCTCACCTCAGGTCTGCTTGTCTATCATTTTGCTTGAGCATGATCTTTTCGAAAAACCGTCTCGACTTTTCCGAATCATGCTCAAGCGATGGAAGGTTGGAGTGCAAGCAGCGTAGCTATTCCGCCAGGACACGCGTTGACGGGAACGTAATCTCGACCAGCGTGCCGGCATTGACAGCGCTCTTGATTGCAAAGGTCGCACGATTGGCTTCGACCAGTGCTTTGGTGAGCGGCAATCCAAGACCGGTGCCGCCCGAGCCCCAACGACTCGATGTCGCAAGCTGCCGGAATGGTTCAAGGGCGGTTTCGATTTCCTTTTCGCTCATGCCAACTCCGGTGTCGCGCACGCGCAACACCGCATCCCCGTGGCCGGTCAATGCGGTGGAAACAATCACCTGTCCGCCGGCTCCGGTGAACTTGACCGAGTTCGAAAGTAAGTTGAGTACGATTTGCCGGATCGATCGTGCATCGACAACAATCGGCGGCAAGGTAGGAGACAATGATGTTCGGATGATGATCCGCTCGCGATTGGCTTGCGGCTGCATCAAGGCAACGCACTGTTGAATGAGCTCGTTGAGATGAACGCTGCTGAATGTCAGGTCGAGTTTGCCGGCCTCGATTTTAGACAGATCCAGCAGATCGTTGATCAACGAAACAAGATGCCCGCCCGAAGCATGGATATCCTTGAGATATTCGCGGTAACGCTCATTGCCGATCGGACCGAAGCGCTCTTCCATCATGACTTCGGAAAAACCGATAATTGCATTAAGCGGGGTGCGGATCTCGTGGCTGATCTTCGCCAGGAAGTCGGATTTCGCCGATGATGCGCGCTCCGCCTGGCGTTTCGCATTAACAAGCTCTTCCTCTGCGCGCTTCCACTGCGTGATATCGCGGAACACGGCGCAGAATTTCTCGCCCCCGTCGGCGATCCGGCCCATCGTCATAAACAGCGGAATAAGTCCGCCTTGACGCACCCGACCGATGACCTCGCGCCCGTCGTTGAGCAGGCTGGCAACACCGTTGCTGGCGAGGCTTTCCAAATAATCGATCGCGGCGCGCTGGCTTTCCGGCGCGAATAAATCTCCGAACGCATAGCCGGCAAGATCGTGAGATTCATATCCAAACAGAGCTTCGGCGCTGCGATTTAGTGTAAGGATTTTGCCGCTGCGCTCCAACACGACTACGCCGTCGGTCGCGGTATCAAGGATAGCGCGTAGCTCCCGCGCCTCGGCCTCGGCGCGGCGCAACGCGGATACGGCCTCTTTTGCGACGATGCTCTCGATGTGAAGAACTGATTGTACCGCTCGTTTATCGTGTGAGCTTTCTTCTATTTCCGCAGCAGAGCTGGGAGGAATGAGGGAAGCATCTTTCTTGTCTGGCGATTGCAGTTCCGCATCTTCGCCAATCTCGGCGTGGCTCGGTTTGGCTTCGGCGCTCTCGGTGTTTTGCGACGAGCTGCGCAGCTCTTCCGCGGCCGGGGCCTGTGTCGCAGCCAGTGTTTCATCTTCGAGGCGAGCACCAAGCGCTTTGGCGATCTCGTGGAAAGCCGAGCGCTCGACGGATGTCAGGATCGGGCGTTTGTCCGGCGCAAGCGCAGTGCCGCGGAACGGGACAACATTTTTGGCTGCCGGTACTACGGTCAATAACGGACGGCTTTCTTCTGCGTCAGCCGAAACCTCCGTCTCGGTTTTGGGGGGATCGGAGGGGCTGGCCGCAGCGGATGGGACTTCAGCCGATTTCTCCGTCGCGGTCACATCGGACGCCGCCGCGTGGTGCACGACATCGCGGCATACACCAAATCCGCGATACCCGGAAAAACCTCGGCTGTGATCAAACACCGGAAGCCCGGAGAATTCGACGCGAAGGCGCTCGTCGGAGCCGTCAATCGGCCATGTCAGAACGATGCCGCTCCAGGTGTCGCGTGACTTCACGGCGTCCGCGATCCGCCCCTCCGGATCGATGCCGAGCGTTCCGGCAATTTCGCTCCAAGACTTTCCGATCAAAGCGGCTGCTGGCGATCCGACCGCGGCGGCGAATTCGTTGGAGCACGTAAACCGCCCGTCAGTATCCATCTGCCAGACGAACCGCAACGGATGTTTCCGCTCAGATTTATTGCTTTGGGATTTATCGTCGACGGAATTTTTCACCGGGGCGGACAGTGTTTGTTCAAGTGCCGGTGCTATCGGTTCGCTCGGCGTCACATCGGGAGCACCGCGGATAGTGACCTCAAGCGATGATTCTTCCTGCGTTTTCTCGGCGGGAGTGATTTGATTGATGGAAGTTGTCAAGGCGGCCGGTATGTTTGAAGCAGCCGGTATTGCAGCGACGTCAGGTGCGGCTATCACGGCCATCAGCACAGTTGAACTATCGGCGCCCCATCGCTCCATCGACATCGGCCCGATTGCACTTTCGCCATTCGCCCGGCCAAGGCTGCGCGCACCCACCGCTATGCGTTCGGCGCCGATGGCCGCGAGTGTTTGAGCCACGCCCAGCAGTTTGGAGGCGTTTTCGGTTGCATGGAGCAGGGTGCCTTCCGATGTGAACAGCGCGATCGGCTCTTGCATGGAGGCGATCATGCGTTTGGCGCGTTCAGCAAGCGGGAGCAATGGCTTTGCCGTATCGCCGGCAACGACCAGAATGGCTGATGTGTCTGCGGTAAGCTGCAGTCGCGAACAGGCACACACAAGAGTGCGTCCGACACCGGGGCCGATGCCCCGAAGCCGTTCAAGCCGTGGCGCTCCGCTGTGCGGCAGACTGCCCGCGAGCTGCGCGATTTGCGCAGCCATCGGGTGAGTCATCGAAAATCGCCGGTGCGGTAGGTCCGCCGGTGGAAGTGGGCCGATCATTGCCGCAGCGCCGGCGTTGGCCCAGAGAATGTGCGTTGCGTTCGGCGTCCAAAGCCAAACTGGAACGGGACTTGTTGCGTGGACCGCAAGCCGTCGATCCAACAGCAGCGCAAGATATGGATCTTTATTGGTCATCGGCGTTTGTACAAATGCGTAGGTCCAGTGCCTTGCCGCTGCGTGACGGTAAATAAACTCTTAATCTGTAGGCCGTCTGGCGTCCACGGCATGCAGCGGAAAGCCCTGTGCGAGACGGGGATAAAGTTAACGGCAGCGGATTGCGGGGTCTGGAAACGCGGGGCTAAACTGAACCAAAATCCGGAGGAATGACGATGCCCAAGGACCCACTCTCAAATTTCGAATTCCCGGCGGAAATGCGTGATTTTGCAGCGCGAAGCGTCGAGCAGGCGCGAAAGGCGTTCGACGGGTTTGTCACTGCGGCACAACAGGCTGTTTCGACCGTGGAAGGACAGGCCAACATTGCCCAGACCGGAGCAAAGGACGTCAGCCAAAAGGCGATGACTTTTGCCGAGCGCAACATCGAAACCTCATTCGATTTTGCGCAAAAGCTCGTGCGCGCCAGGGATCCGCAGGAGATGATCCAGATCCAGTCCGAGTTCATCAAAGCGCAAATGGAGACTTTGACGGATCAGGCCCGCGAGCTTAGCGAGGCTGCAGGCAAAGCCGCAACCGAAGCGAGTCAGCCGAAATCCTGATAGCGTAGTTCTGGCAACTTTTGCTGGATAACGCTCTGAAAGAATGAAGTAATTCTGTTATCGGCGCCCCGTGCGATTTCGGCGCGGAAAATGACGCGTCGCAGCAATTTATATTGCATTGCACCAAATCCAGTGCTATTTTAGTCACGCAATTAAGACGCGAGCGCGGCTGATCCCGCCGATCGCGAATGGGAAGGGATCGAATCCGGTGCCGAGGGCGGCTGCTCCGGAGCGATTAGCAGGCCGCCTTATCCAAGGGATGAAGTCATGACCGAAGCCAGCACCGTCAAAACGAAAACTGCCAAGCCGGTTGCAAACCCTGTTTCTTCGATTTTCGATACGCCGCGGTTTGATCTGCCGAATTTCGACCTGTCCAAATTCGACCTGCCGAAGATGGAAATTCCCGCGGCATTCCGCGATATCGCGGAGCGGGGCATTGCGCAGGCGAAAGACAACTACGAGAAGGCCAAGGCGGCCGCCGAACAGACGACCGACCTGCTTGAAAACACCTATACGACAGCAGCAAAGGGCACTGCGGATTACAATCTGAAAGTCCTGGAAGCTGGCCGTACCAACGTCAATGCCGCGTTCGATTATGCCCAGGGACTCCTCAGCGTGAAAAGCTTCTCTGAATTTATGGAGCTTTCGACCGCCCATGCCCGCAAGCAATTCGAAACCTTGACCGGGCAGAGCAGGGAGCTGACCGCGCTTGCCCAAAAGGTCGCGACCGAGACCACCGAGCCGCTCAAAAGCGGTTTGAACAAGGCCTTGAAGGTTGCCTAATTCTACCCAGCCCTAATCTCATTGATATGCTTTAGAAGCCCGGAGTCAGATCCGGGCTTCGCCATGTTTACCGTCCTGCGGTTCGCTTATTCCGATCTTGCAAAACGAGGCCGTTACTCCTAGGGTCCGCCCGCGCGCCGATCCCGTGCAGCATATGCAGCTGTAGCTCAGTTGGTTAGAGCGCCTGACTGTGGATCAGGAGGTCGGTGGTTCAAGTCCACCCAGCTGTACCAAAGCTTTGTTTCCATATCCGCGCGCCGTTTTGCAGTCGCTATTCCCCAACAGCGGTTTTGATCGGTTTGCCGTTTTGTTCGACTCTCTCGGCAAGACGTCGTGCTTCTTCGCGGCTCGGCACACCATCGAATACGCGCGATCTCAGTATGACAACAAAGCCGTTTTGAAATTGGCGGATGCGATATCGGCCATGGTGGCCGTCCGCATATTCGTAAGCTCGACCGTTGCTCACGCCCTGTTTCCACTCCAGCATGACTGCCCCTCTTATTGGTTTTTAACTGAACCAAACCAGATCCCGCCCCTTTTGGCCGGGTACCAAAATACTGGCGTTCGGGCAGCGAGAGACATAGGCGCACCGCAAATGGCCGCACATCCGAGTGGCTCCCCGCCGCGGATGCACTCTACTGTGGGTTGAGTTATAGAGCAATATATCCTTATTTACGACATTTCCTGCCAATTCATGCAATTCACGTAATTGGGTTGTGAATTAATTTTTACTGATTCACGAACTGAAAAAAACTCCTTCTTCCAAATTCGGACGCGCTCTCAATGCAGCCTGCGTGCAGGCTCAGCGCCTCGATCGGGTTCAAATGACATGAGCGCTGCGAATGGAGAAGCGAATGACCTCGGAAGAAAAATTATTGCAAATGCAGGTCGGAACGCTCGCTGCAATTATTGCGATCTGCGATGCTTTGGTGGATGCAAAAGCAATTAAACACGAAGCATTGATTGCCCGGCTGCGGGCCGCTTGCGGCGATGCTGCCTCGTCGAGGCTTGGACCGGCCGGGCGCAACACCATCGAAGGCCTGATTACCGCGATAGAACGTGTTGCGAATAGTCGCGAAACGTCACCCGGCAAGCCGAATTGAAGACTGCTGGGCTGAAGCATTTCCCGGCAGTGGTAAATTCTTGCTCCGGGTGTTCAGCGCAACTCACCGCAAGTCGGTTGATACGACAAATGCGACGGAAAAAACCGCTCACAGCAAGCTGCGAGCGGTCCAAGTTGGATATCTGTTTGGACATCTGTGGGGCGTTGGAAGGGGAGGGGGAAACGCCCCTGTTAGTAGTCTTCAAATGGGGAAGCTTTTTCGATTTTCAACATGCGTATTTCAGGTTTCAGCTCTGCATATAATGCAAGAGGTAATTCTGGATCGCGCTGTCCTTAATCGCCGGCGTGCTATGAGTGCGCTGATTCATCGATCAGCGATGTGCGATCGTGAACACGCAGATGAGCGCCCGATCTCGCTGCCGCGCGTGGTTCTTTGTAAAGAAAAAGAGATCGGGTTCTGCATCATCACAGGGCTGACGATCGCGGCACGATTGCTGCGCGGCCATGTTGACGAGAAGAGAGGATAACGAAGAAAAGTAGTAGTCAGCCGATCCCGCATGCCGATAGGATACTCCTTTCCCTCCGCCGTGTTTTCGGTTTCCAAACACGTGTTGCCGAAATCCTTCGGATGCTTCAAATCTCCGGCTGGAACCGTTTGTGTCTGTCTGTGATTTAGCGATCGCGGACTCCGGTGACCCGACAGGACAGAACAATGCTTGAACGTACAGAAGTGGAGTCGTCGATCGAGCATTCAGCGCCGCAAATCACAAAGACCGAAGATAACACAATGATGGCTCGTTGCATCGAGCTCTCGCGGATGGGTGCGAGCAAAGGCGAATATCCCTTCGGTGCAGTGATTGTTCTTGATGGACGGATTGTTGCGGAGGGCACCAATCAGACGCTTCAAGATGAAGATCTTTCAAGACACGCAGAAATCGTTGCCCTTGCGCAGGCACGGAAAAAATTGACACGCAAGGAGCTGCGCCGCACGACCTTGTACTCCAACGTGGAGCCGTGTCCGATGTGCGCCTTCTGTATTCGCGAGACGCAAATCGGTCGCGTTGTCATTGCGCTTAAATCGCCGGTTATGGGGGGTCTTTCAAAGTGGAATATTTTACGAGATGAAACGATTTCGGATCGGATCCCGCAGATTTTCGGTTCTGTGCCAGAAGTTGTAACCGGCGTGCTTGCGCCGGAGGCTGGACGGATATGGCACGATTGGAGCCCGCTTGCGTGGGAGGCCATCAAATTTCAGGGGTTATTAGTCGAGTCAACCAATAGCGGCAGCCAAATTTGTAAGCTTCCGACCCGCAAACCCAATTTCTGGAATTACCTGCGCCATCTATTTTTTCGTGGAAGAGCCACCCGCGGTGCTCGCTAAAACCCGCTCGTTCGCCGAATAAAATGGCCCCGCGTTTCGGGGCCATTTCGTTTGGCCAACTAATAATCCTCCGGGCACACCGTACGCCTGACCACATCGCCATTGGCGCGGTGCCGAACCTCGGTATAGCAACGGCGGTGGTGTCGGCGCCAGTAACCATCGTCGCCAAATCGCACGCCACCCTCACCAATTTGCACGTCGAATTGCGCCAGCCTCAGCATTTGGTTGGATGGTTGTTCTGCGTTGGCGTATGCAGATGCGCCCGCGATTGTTGCGATCACAGTGGCTGCTGCCAATACCATATTTTTCATTGGTTCCTCCACTATTACAGTGGAGAAAATCATTGGCATGGGAGTTTCGTTCCGTCATCCACGCAGTTTTATTCTCGTTATCTGGTGGAACAAATGGTCGATAGTATGATGGGACCGCGAGTATTTGATTAAGAAAAAACTTGATCAGATGGCTATTTTTAAGGTTACGGCGACGAGCAACACGAGCACCTCGCCTGCTTGTTCCACAGCACCAAGCACGTCACCTGTTTGTCCGCCGATCTGGCGTTTGCTCATGAGCGCGGCGATTGCGGCGAGTGCGATAAGAAGTGCCACCGCTATAATCGCGTGGGAAGCTCCAAGACCCAGGCGAAGAGCGATCAGGCCGATCAAAACCGAAACAAAGACCGCTGCAAATGGCGGACGACCCGCACTTGCCGATAGACCGTCAGCGCGTGCAGGCGGCATCAGATACATGAAAGCGGGAAGCAGGGATCGCGCAGCCGTGTGGGACGCAATCAGGGCTGGGACAATGAACGCGGTTCCCGCCAGAGCGGCGAGCGCGCTGACCCGCAGCATCAGCGAGATAACCACTGCGCAAACGCCGTAGGTCCCGATCCGGCTGTCGCGCATGATCTCAAGCTTGCGCTCGCGCGTGGCGCCGCCCCCAAAACCGTCGGCCGTATCGGCAAGACCATCTTCGTGCAAGCCGCCGGTGAGAAGCAGCGTTGTTGCAACGGCAATAACAGCGGCCGGAAGCGGCGGAAGCCCCATCTTCGAAGCTGCATCAAAAGCGATCGCACCCAGAATGCCGACCACCGCGCCGACAACCGGTGCGGTCCAGCTTGCGCGCGCAAAATCGCTGATATCATCACGCGCTGAACCGCCGAGAGGCAGGCGCGTGTAGAACATCAAGCCGATCAAAAAATCGGCAACAAGCTTGCGAATTCTGGCACGTAGTTCTTTCATGAGACGGCCTGCGGTTGGCGGCGGTTTCTTTATAGGGTAGGCGTTGCCCGAAGCACCTGAAGGAACGGACGGCGTATCCGTTATTCGCCTTACCATTTAGCATGAGATCGACCGACAATGACAAGGTTCGCATCACTGCCCGACCTTCACGCCGCCTGTTTGGATCTGCCCTCCGGGGATGATCGCGCTGCATCGTTGGTCGCTGCGCGCGAAGCGCAACTCACGAAGCCTTCTGGAAGCCTCGGACGACTCGAAGACCTCGCGATCTGGCTCGGCCGTTGGCAGGCGCGCAGCGAGCCTCGGCTGGAGCAGATCGAAATTTTGGTTTTTGCCGGTAATCACGGCGTCGTCGCGCAAGGTGTGTCGCCCTATCCCGCAGAAGTAACCCGCCAGATGGTGGCAAATTTCGATGCGGGCGGCGCTGCCATCAATCAGCTGGCGCGAACCGCAGGAGCAAAGTTGCAGGTCGTTCCCTTATCGCTTGATGAGCCAACGAAGGATTTCAGCACGGAGCCCGCATTGTCTGAGGCAGAGTTTCTTGGGGCAGTCGCAACCGGTCATGATGCGGTATCCCCGGGCACCGATCTGCTTTGTCTGGGCGAAATGGGAATTGGCAACACGACCGCTGCCGCGGCTATTTGTGCCGCGTTGTTTGGCGGAGGCGGGGAGCGGTGGGCCGGCCGCGGGACCGGTATCGATGACAAGGGGCTCGCGCGCAAACGTGCCGTCATCGATGCTGCACTCATGCGGCACAAACCAATGTTGACCGACCCGTTGGCGATCGCAGTAACGTTGGGTGGTCGCGAACTTGCCGCTATCTTTGGTGCGACGCTTGCGGCCAGGCGGCAGGGCATCCCGGTGTTACTCGATGGCTTTGTCTGCACAGCGGCGGTCGCGCCGTTTGCGAAGCTGCGTCCGGGCGCGCTTGATCACACGCAGGTCTCGCACGTGTCCGCGGAAGCAGGCCATCGCGCGCTAATCGATGAACTGCAACTCAGTCCGCTCCTTAATCTCGGCATGCGCCTCGGCGAAGCCTCAGGTGCTGCGGTGGCGGCGTTGCTGTTGCGCGCAGCGCTTGCTTGTCACGTTGGCATGGCAACGTTCGCCGAAGCTGGCGTGACGAACAAGGATCGCTGATTAACTCCGCGCGATTGCGTGAAAGAATGTGCCGGTCACGTTTCCTCGGTGGCTACCGGCGGGACCAAGCGCGCGACCCTGTCCGTCGGCCAGATCGACCAGCCTCTCGTCGTCGCCTGTAGAGACCAGCGACGCATAGTGAAATTCATGGCCGCGTACGCAGGCGCCGGCCGGGCCAAGTACGCTTGCATCGGCAAGCGTCGCCTCGCGATAACCGAGATGCAGCCGTCGTTTGGCGAAGCTTGTGCGGATTCCGAGCAACCCGCACATCGGATGCTCGATATGATTTGCGTCTTCAAGCGTTTCACCGAGCACCATGTAGCCGCCGCACTCGCCGTGAACCGGGCGTGTTTGCGCAAACCGCGAAACGCCATCGCGGAAATGCCACGCTTGCGCAAGTTGGGCTGCATAAAGTTCGGGATAGCCGCCCGGCAACCAACACACGTCGCAGTTTTCCGGTGGGGCTTGATCGGCTAGCGGCGAGAACGGCACGATTTCCGCACCGGCGCGTCGCCACCCGTCAAGCAGATGCGCGTAGGTAAAGGTAAAAGCGGGATCGGATGCAAGCGCGATGCGTTGGCCTGGTGGCGGCAAGGCAAGCGTGTTCTTTGTTGCCTGTACGTCAAGCGGGCGCGCCAGGCCGATGATGGCGTCGAGATCGAGATGACGCTCGATCATGTCAGCCAGATGGCCGAGCTTTGTCGCAAGGTCCGCATGTTCGCGCGCCTGCACCAGACCAAGATGCCGCTCGGGAAGGACCAGCGTTTCATCGCGCGGGATTGCGCCGATGACCGGTATTCCCAAAGGCGCAATCGCATCGGCAACAAGCGTGCGGTGCCGCTCGCTGCCCACGCGGTTCAATACGATGCCGCCGATGCGGACAGAGGGGTCGTGGGTGACAAATCCGCGGGCGATTGCCGCCGCGGTCTGTGACTGGCCGGATACATCAAGCACCAGCAGGACCGGAACATCGAAGCGCGCCGCGAGGTCTGCGGCTGCCCCGGAACGGCCGGGAGAACTTGGAACGCCATCGAACAGCCCCATCGCCGCTTCGATGACGAGGAGATCGGCCGATGTTGCAGCACTCGCAATCAGCGCCTCGATCAGGCTCGGAGCCATGGCCCATGTATCGAGATTAAGCCCAGCGGTGCCGGTTGCCGCGGCATGAAACGCGGGGTCGATATAGTCCGGTCCCGCCTTGGCGGCGCGCACCGCAATGCGACGGCGCGCCAATGCCGTCAGCAATCCAAGCGTCACCGTGGTTTTGCCCGAACCCGAACGGGGAGCTGCGATAATCAGCCCGCGCGCGCTCATGGAATTGCCTTTTCCTTGCTTTCGCCGATCAACTCAAGCAGCCGTTCGCGCACGGCTACAATTCCTCCAACGACGACAATAGCCGGCGGTTCGAAACTGTTTGCTTGCACCTCTGCAACGAGGTGCTTCAGTGTTGAAACTAGAATGCGCTGCTGTGCGGTTGTTGCAGATGCAATAATCGCGGCCGGCGTTTCTCCCGATAATCCTGCGCCTTTGAGGGCGCTGACGATGGACGCGAGATTGTGCATGGCCATGTAGAACACGATCGGCTGTCCGGTGCGGGCGAGCGCCGGCCAGTCGAGCTCATCGTCGGCGCCATGTCCGGTCGCGAAGATGACGGCCTGGTTGATGCCGCGGAATGTTGCCGGGATCGATGCGGCGGCAAGACCGGCAAGCCCTGCCGTTACGCCTGGAATCAAACGAAATGGAATCCCCGCTTCAGCAAGCGCCAAAGCTTCTTCGCCGCCACGCCCAAACATGCAGGGATCGCCGCCTTTGAGGCGTAGCACCCGCTTGCCGCCGCGGGCGAATGCAACCAGATGCTTGCTGATGTCGTCCTGGCTGGCTGAAGGTTTTCCGCCGCGCTTTCCGGCGAATTCGAGCCGCGCGCCGTCATGGGCGAGCGCCAAGATAGCCTTATCGACAAGGGCGTCATGAACGATGATATCGGCCTGCGCCAGTCCGGCGAGCGCGTCGAGCGTCAATAAGCCGGGGTCGCCGGGGCCTGCTCCCGCGAGCCAGACATGGCCGGGTTTAAGCTCAGGAAACGTGCCGCGCAGCTTGGATAGCGCTTCGCGCATACTCATGAACGGCCCTCATCGTGACGGAAGCGCATAAGCGGATTATAGGCAACACTATGGACAATGCCGATCGACCGCTTCGTCGGGGATGGACCACCGGTACCTGCGCGACCGCAGCGGCCAAGGCGGCCTTTACGGCTTTGGTCACGGGCTCGTTCCCCGATCCGGTGGAAGTGACACTGCCGCGCGGCGAGCGCCCGGCATTCGCGCTCGCGATGACGCGGTTCAACAACGATGCTGCGACAGTTGGGATCGTCAAGGATGCGGGCGATGATCCCGATGTCACCCATGGGGCGCTTGTGCTCGCAACCGTGCGGGCTGCGGCGAAAGGGAGTGGCATTGCATTCCGCGCCGGCGAGGGGGTGGGCACGGTAACGCGGCCCGGCCTTGTCATCCCGCCCGGCGAACCGGCGATCAACCCGGTGCCACGCAAAATGATCAGTGCCGCGATTGCCGAAGCGGCTGCCGCAATCGGGCACTCGGGTGACGCCGAGGTTGAGATTGCTATTCGCGGCGGCGAAGCCTTGGCCACGCGCACGCTCAATCCGCGCCTCGGGATTGTCGGCGGCCTTTCGATTCTTGGAACGACGGGCATCGTCATTCCCTATTCGTGTTCGGCCTGGATTCACTCGATCCATCGCGGCATCGATGTGGCGCGCGCGATCGATCTCACGCACATTGCCGGTGCGACCGGCGCCACGTCCGAAGCCGCAATCCGGGAGATGCATGGTCTTTCTGATCCCGCGCTGATCGACATGGGAGATTTCGTCGGCGGGATGCTGAAATATCTGCGCACGCACCCTGTGCCGCGCGTCACCATTGCGGGCGGCGTTGCCAAGATGACCAAGCTGGCGCAGGGGCTGCTTGATCTGCATTCGAAGCGCGGTGCGGTTGATC
>DATAIA010000358.1:0-16438 GCA_036262895.1 Xanthobacteraceae bacterium | reverse complement strand
GATCATGCTGTTCTTCGGCATGACATTTGAGCACTCTATCGTGAACATGTTTCTGTTCCCGTCCGGTTTGATCATGGGCGGCAAGTTCTCGATCGTGGATTATTTGATTTGGAACGAAATCCCCACGGTGGTTGGCAATCTTGTCGGGGGTCTCGCTTTCACCGGGCTTACTTTGTACGCCACACACGTAAAGACAGCGCCGAAACGCGCCATAGCTGATGGCGATTACCTGCGGCGAGGCTCTAGCTCACTGACGCCTTCTTCTTTGGTGGGATTATTGGCTCGCGAATCAAATTAAGAATTTCAAGCAGACCTTGATCTGCTGGTTCAGTAGCACGGCACTCGCTGATGCTGGACATCGGTGGGCCGATAAATACGACGGCCGGCGAAGGACAGGTTTCGCCGGCCGTCGTAATCTATGGGGCTCGGATCACGCCGCCTTCTTTTCCAGGTCGACTTTCCATTCGCCGCGCGATGCAAGTCCGTTCATGCGCGCCCGATGAGCGAAGGCCTGTTGTGCTGCGGCGGTGTTTTCGGCTTTGCCCGACCATGTCTTCTGCGGGGCGGCTTGTAACGCACGCCCATAGGAGAAAGTGAGGTTCCAGGGCAGAGGGCCCATTTTGTTCATGGCATCGAGATGCGCAGTCGCTTCCTGGTCGGATTGCCCACCCGAGAGGAAGGCGATGCCGGGAACGGCCGGAGGCACGCAGTTCTTGAGCACGCGCACGGTTTTCTCGGCGACGTCCTCGACCGAGGCGCGCTTGCCGGACTTTTTGCCGGGGACAACCATGTTTGGCTTAAGGACGGTGCCTTCAAGCACGACATGAGCGCGGTCAAGCTCGCTGTAGAGCGTCTTCAGAGCCCATTCGGTGACGGTGTAGCAACGGTCGATATCGTGGCTGCCGTCCATCAACACTTCAGGCTCGACAATCGGAACAATGTCTTCTTCCTGGCAAAGCGCTGCATAACGGGCGAGAGCGTGCATATTGGCCACGATCGCGTTTGGGCTTGGGATGTCGGTGCCGATATCGATAACGGCGCGCCATTTGGCGAACTTGGCGCCAAGATTGCGATATTCGATCAGCCGGTCGCGCAGTCCGTCGAGGCCTTCCGTGATCAATTCGCCGGGAGCGAACGGTAGCGGCTTGGTGCCCTTATCGACCTTGATCCCGGGCAGCGAGCCGGCCGCCTCGATAATTTTGACAAGCGGGGTGCCGTCTTTTGCATTCTGGCGGATGGTTTCATCGTAGAGAATAACGCCCGAGATGTGCTTCGACATGGCGTCGGTCGAACGGAACAGCAGCTCGCGATAGTCGCGCCGGCTGTCGCTGGTCGATTCGACGCCGATTGTGTCGAAACGCTTTTTGATTGTGGCTGAAGATTCGTCGGCGGCGAGAATGCCGCGTCCGGGCGCCACCATCGCTTGCGCGACTCTCTGCAGTTCTTTGAGGTTCATCGACCCCTCCTGTTCATCCGCAACTAGAATTATTTTTGCCGCAGCACCTCGACGCCCGGCAATGTTTTGCCTTCGAGCCATTCGAGGAAAGCGCCGCCAGCCGTCGAAACATATGAAAATCGCTCGGTTACGCCAGCCGCGTTTAGTGCCGCGACCGTATCGCCACCGCCTGCAATCGAAACGAGTTTGCTGGTGTCCGTCAATTCTGCGGCCGCCTCCGCGACCTCAATGGTACCGTTATCAAACGGTTCCATCTCGAAAGCGCCGAAGGGGCCGTTCCAAACAAGGGTTTTGGCGCGGGCGAGGACAGAGACCACGTGCTCGACACTGCGCGGGCCGATGTCGAGAATCATCTCGCTTTCGCCAACGCTGTCGACATCCACAACACGTGAAGGCGCGTGCGCTTCAAACTTCTCTGCAACGACGACATCGACCGGCAGGACGATGTCTTTGCCGCTGGTTTTGGCTTTTGCGAGGATTTCGCGCGCGGTTGCTTGAAGCTCGCGTTCAACGAGGGATTTGCCGACGTTCTTGCCTTGCGCGGCAAGGAATGTATTCGCCATGGCGCCGCCGATGATCAGCACGTCGACTTTGGCGAGCAGATTGCCGAGCAGATCAAGCTTGGTGGAAATTTTTGCGCCACCGACAATGGCCGCGACAGGGCGGGTTGGTGCTTCCAAGGCCTTCGTCAGCGCCTCGATCTCGGCCTGCATGGTGCGTCCGGCATAGGCCGGCAACACGTGTCCAAGTCCTTCCGTCGACGCATGCGCGCGATGGGCTGCGGAGAACGCATCGTTCACCCAGATATCGCCGAGCTTAGCAAGCGCGGCCACAAAGCCAGGATCGTTTTTTTCTTCTTCTTTGTAGAAACGGGTGTTCTCAAGGCAGAGGATATCGCCGGATTGCATGGCCGCGACAGCTTGTTCCGCCTGGTCGCCAATGCAGTCATCGGCGAATTTCACAGGATGTTTGACGATAGCGGCAAGCGCGTCGGCAACCGGCTTGAGCGAAAGTTTGGGATCGCGGCCCTTCGGCCGGCCGAAGTGCGAGAGCAGAATCACCTTGCCGCCTTTGCCGGCGATTTCGGTGATGGTCGGCGCGACGCGCTCAAGACGCGTCGCGTCGGCGACCTTTCCGTTTTCCATCGGAACGTTAAGGTCGACCCGCAGCAAGACCCGCTTGCCGTTGACGTCGACGTTATCGAGAGTGCGAAACGCGCTCATTTTTGCCCCGGCGCATTCGCCGCATCAAAGATTTGTTTAGATCAGCTTGCTCATCGCGATCGCTGTATCGGCCATGCGATTGGAGAAGCCCCATTCGTTGTCGTACCACGACATGACGCGCACGAAGTTGCCGTCCATGACCTTTGTCTGGTCGATGTGGAAAACCGACGAGTGCGGATCGTGGTTGAAGTCGATCGACACGTTCGGCTGGTCGGTAAAGCCGAGGATGCCTTTCAATTCCTGGGTGGCCGCACGTTTGATTGCGGCTGTGATCTCATCTTTCGACGTGGCCCGCTTGGCATTGAATTTGAAATCGATGACCGAAACGTTTGGGGTCGGCACGCGAACGGAGACGCCATCAAGCCGGCCGGCGAGTTCCGGCAGCACCAGGCCGACGGCCTTTGCTGCGCCGGTCGACGTCGGAATCATCGAGAGTGCGGCGGCGCGGGCCCGGTAAAGGTCCTTATGGACCTGATCGAGGCTCGGCTGGTCGTTGGTATAGGCGTGGATGGTTGTCATGAACCCCTTCTCAATGCCGATTGCGTCATTGAGCACCTTAGCGACAGGGGCGAGACAATTGGTGGTGCACGAAGCGTTGGAAACGACGAGGTGCTCTTTGGTGAGCTTGTCGTGATTGACGCCGTAAACAACGGTGAGATCAGCGCCATCGGACGGGGCTGAAACGAGCACGCGCTTTGCACCGGCGGTGAGATGGGTGGAAGCCTTGTCCTTCGACGTAAAAATGCCGGTGCATTCCATCGCGATATCGATGCCGAGATCTTTCCATGGCAGCTGGGTCGGATCTTTGATCGCGGTCACTTTGATTTTGCCGGCGCCGCAATCGATCGTATCGCCTGCGACTTTCACTTCGTGCGGGAAGCGACCATGGACGGAGTCAAAGCGCAGCAAGTGAGCGTTGGTCTCCACCGGGGCGAGATCGTTAATCGCGACGATTTCGATGTCCTTGCGACCCGACTCGACCACAGCCCTCAAAATATTGCGGCCGATGCGACCGAAACCGTTAATGGCGACGCGAACCGACATTGCTGATCTCCTCATCCTCGCGCGCCCAAATGGCTGCGCATCGTTGCTGCACGCCTTACCACGAAGCCGGGCCTAAACGCTTGGTTCCCACTACTTCTTCGCGAGTTTGCTTAACGCGGTCTCGGCGATTGCCGAGGCCGTAATGCCGAAGTGGTGGTAAAGCTCTTTGTAGGGCGCGCTGGCGCCAAAACCCGACATCCCGACGAATGCGCCATCGGCGCCTATGATTGCGTCCCATCCCTGGCGAATGGCGGCTTCGACGCCAATCTTCACCGGCGCATTGCCGATGATTGAAGCGCGCATGCTCTCAGGGGCCGCGAGCAACAAATCCATGCAAGGCACCGAAACAACGCGCGCCGCCACACCGCGTTCGCGCAGCAGCTTCTGCGCATCGACCGCAATCGAGACTTCCGAGCCCGAGGCAAAGATCGAGACCGCGGCAGGACCGCCGGTTGCGGCCGAAATTTCATAGGCCCCGGCAGCGCAGCGGTTTTCCGCATCACGCTGCAAGCGTAATTGGGGCAGGTTCTGGCGGGTCAGCGTGAGTACGCTGGGTGATGTCTTTGCCTGCAGGGCAAGCTGCCAGCATTCGAGTGTTTCAACGGCATCGCAAGGCCGGAACACCAGCAGGTTGGGAATGGTGCGCAGAGCGGCCAGATGTTCGACCGGTTCGTGAGTTGGACCATCTTCGCCGACCCCGATCGAATCGTGGGTCATGACGTGAATCACGCGCTGGTTCATCAGCGCGGCCAGTCGCAGCGACGGGCGGCAGTAATCGGAAAACACCAGGAAGGTTCCGGAATACGGCAGTATGCCCCCATGGAGCACCATGCCGTTCATTGCGGCCGCCATTGCGTGTTCGCGTACGCCGTAATTGATAAATTGCCCGGAATAATCCGCAGCTGAAATCGCTTTCATCGATTTGGTGCGGGTGTTGTTGGAACCGGTCAGGTCCGCCGATCCGCCGATCAGTTCCGGCAAGGCGGGCACAAGCGCCTCAAGAGCGTTCTCCGAAGCCTTGCGGGTTGCGATCTCCTCGGGCGCGGCCGCAAGCTTGTCCTTTAACGTGTTGACAGCCTCGTCGAGCTTTTGCGTGGGCAAATCGCCTTTGATGCGCCGTTCAAATTCTGCACGCTGATTGGCCGGCAAAGCGGCGAGGCGCTGCGACCAGGCCGCGCGTGCGCCGGCACTGCGGCGACCGGCCTCCATCCAGTTCTCACGGATATCCGCCGGTATCTCGAAGGGTGAATAATCCCAGCCGAGCGCCTTGCGGGCACCAGCGATTTCCTCTGGTCCCAGCGGAGAGCCATGGGCCTTGGCGCTGCCGGCTTTGGTCGGCGCGCCAAACCCGATGGTCGTGCGACAAGCAATCAGGGTTGGCCGATCGGATTGCTTGGCCTTTTCCAGGGCCATGTTGATGGCTTCGGGATCATGGCCATCGATTCGCATCGCGGCCCAACCGGCGGCTTCGAAGCGCTTGACCTGATCGACACGGTCGGCGAGCGAGAGCGGGCCATCGATTGAAATCCCGTTGTCATCAAACAGGACGGTCAGCTTGGAGAGCTCAAGGTGCCCGGCAAGCGCTATTGCCTCCTGGCTGATGCCTTCCATGAGGTCACCGTCGGAGGCGAGCACGAAGACGCGATGGTCGACGATTTCGGGGCCGAAGATAGCTGCCAGATGCCGCTCGGCAATTGCCATGCCGACTGCATTTGCAAGCCCCTGGCCGAGCGGTCCGGTCGTTGTTTCAATGCCCGGGGTATGGCCGTGTTCGGGGTGGCCGGGTGTGAGCGAGCCCATCTGGCGGAAGCGCTTGATTTCGTCGAGCGTGAGCGCCGATACGCCCAGCAGATGCAGCACCGCATAAATCAGCATCGAGCCATGGCCGGCGGACAGCACGAAGCGGTCGCGGTCGGGCCAGGTCGGGTTGGCAGGGTCGAACTTGAGGTGGTGGCTAAATAGCACTGTGGCGATATCGGCCGCGCCCATCGGCAGACCGGGATGCCCAGATTTTGCCTGCTCGACCGCGTCCATTGAAAGGGCGCGGATGGCATTGGCCATACGATCGTGTTGTGCGCGAGACGTCATGAAGCGTCCTGCCTTTGGCGCGCCATGAAGAACCATTGGATCGTCATTGCGCGCTAACAGTTTGTTCGAGCACGATCTTTTTGGAAAAGGCGCCCAACGCCCGCTTTGCAAGTCTTTTCCCGATCATGCTCTCGGCGCAGCCGTCGATGATCCCTTTTTGGATATCGTCCTGCTGCGAGGAGAGACGTGCTGGATGTTCCAGGATAGATTCGGGCGGAAGACCCGAAAATTTCACAAGAAATTCAACCCAGCCGCGCCCCGAGCGCGGCGGACAGATAGCACGTGAGGTTGGGAGGGAGTCAATGCACGGTCACAAGGGTTTCCCCGTCATTGCGAGACAGTGGGTTACGCCCGCAGGCACGTTGACGCCGGGCCGCAGAGCGCCGTAAGTTTTGCCCGTTAAATCTTTGCCGAGGCGAGGGATTTTTTTTAAGAGGTCGGGGCTGTTACCGCCGCAAGGCAATTGAGGGGAAATGTCCGACGCGAACGCTATCGATGCAGCAACGAAGCGGCTCGCGGCCGCGCTCGATGCCCTCGAAGCCGCTGTCGAGCGCCGCAAGGAATCTGATCGCGGCGGAGATGCGATAGCCGCCCAGATTCACGCCATTGATGTTGACCGTTCACGTCTTGCATCCGATCTCGACACCGAAACGGCGCGTTCGCGCCGGCTTGAAGTAACTAACCGTGAGATCGCGCGGCGTCTCGACCTTGCGGTCGAAACGATCCGGTCCGTGCTCGATGTGCATGATCATTAAAGCATGATCCGGAAAAGTGGGAACCGGTTTTCCGATAAGATCATGCGCAAACAAAATGGAAGCATGATCCGGGAAGCTGCGATCTGCGACGACGAGGCTTGGATGCGCGGAGTTGCGAAATGGCCCATGTAAGCGTCACCATTAACGGGCGTCAGTACCGTATGGCCTGTGAAGACGGCCAGGAAGAGCACCTGATGCGGCTTGGTAGTGATCTCGACATGCGCATTCAGCGGCTGCGCAAGGATTTCGGGGAAATCGGCGATATGCGGCTCATTGTGATGGCTGCGCTTACCGTCGCCGACGAACTTGATGACGCGGGCAAACAATTGCAGCGTGTCGAAGAGCAGTTTTCGTCATTTCAGAATGCACGAGTGGCTGCGGCTGACCGTACTCATGCGACGCAGGCCGCCCTTGCCGCAGCGCTGAACTCCGCCGCCGAGCGTATCGAGAGTGCGACGACAACGCTCAACCAAAAACTCAGCGAAGGAATTACCGAGGGCATCGTCCTTGGGTGAGTTTTGTTCTGGGGTGAGCCTTGTCCTCGGGTGAGCCTTGCCGGCTAGCGCTTTAAACGTGGCGTTTGCTCTGCAAAAAGAAGTAGGTGGCGGGCGAGCGGCCGGCGCATTACATTCGGCCTTGCGGGGCTGCGGGGTGCGACGGAGTTTCAATCCCCGGGGCCTTATCGATCCTTAGGGAGCTGTCCCTGGCCTTGCCCGTGGGCTTGGTCACACGGCGCCCACCTACTTTGTAGGGCACCCGGGATCGAGCGCTCCGACGGCCAGCGCGGCTCCGCACTTTTCGGAATTCCGGCCTCTTTGATGCGAACTGGCCGGGATTTGTCGATCGGTTAAGGCTGTTCAGAATTTAACGCTTAAGCCGCCGATTGCGCAGGATATGGTCTGCGCAGCCACATTCGGCGCAGTTCTACCGAATTCCATCTGTTTGTCTGCTGTTTGATGTCTTCATCCGATAAAGCCCAATGCGAAGGTCCCAAGGTGCTGCTGCGGCGCGATGCGCTGGCGCGCCGTGATGCCATTCCCGCCGAACAGCGTGCCGCAGCCGCTGAAACAATCGCCGCGCGTGATTTTCCTGTCGCTGTTCCGCCCCAAGCCATCGTGTCGGGCTTTTTTCCGATGCGCAGCGAGATCAATCCGATCGCGCTGCTGCGGCGGCTTGCGGATCGTAGCGCAAAGCTGGCATTTCCGGTTGTTGTGAAGCGGGGATCTCCGCTGCTATTTCGTGCCTGGTCGTTTGGTGAGCCGTTGTCGTCGGGCGTTTGGGGCATTCGCGAGCCGTTGCCTGAAGCCCCCGAAGTCGACCCGGATATTTTGATCGTGCCGATGGCGGCCTTCGATCGGACGGGACACCGGATCGGTTACGGTGCCGGCTATTACGATCGCACCATCACGCGGTTGCGGTCGATAAAGCCTGTTGTTGCGGTTGGAGTTGCGTTTGCTGCGCAGGAGATCGATGCGGTTCCGGCACACGCTCACGATGCCCGGCTTGATCTCGTGCTCACCGAGCGCGAGGTGATAGATTTTCGCGGAGTTCATTGATGCGTCTTCTTTTCATCGGCGATGTGGTCGGACGGAGCGGACGGGCCATCTTGCTCGAACGGCTGCCGAAACTCGTCTCGAACTGGAAACTCGATTTTGTTGTCGTGAATGGCGAAAACGCGGCCGGCGGATTTGGCATCACCGAAACGATTTATGAAGAATTCGTCGAAGCGGGCGCCGATGCGGTGACGCTCGGCAATCATTCCTGGGATCAGCGCGAGGCGCTGGTTTTTATTGAGCGCGCACCAAGGCTGATCCGCCCGATCAATTATCCGCCGGGCACGCCGGGGCGAGGTGCGGCAATGATCACTGCGCGCAATGGCGCGCGTGTTCTTGTCATCAACGCGATGGGCCGCATTTTCATGGATCCGCTGGATGATCCATTCGCGGCGATCGATCGCGAGTTGACAGCTTGTGCGCTTGGGCGTGACGCAGATGCGATCGTCATCGACGTGCATGGGGAAGCGACCAGCGAGAAGCAGGCCATGGGTCACTTCGCCGATGGCCGCGCCACGCTGGTGGTCGGCACGCATACGCACGCGCCCACTGCCGACCATCAGATCCTGTCGGGCGGTACGGCTTTCATGTCGGATGCCGGCATGACGGGCGACTACAATTCCGTGATCGGAATGGGCAAGGATGAGCCCTTGAGCCGGTTTCTGCATCGGGTGCCGTCAGGCAAGTTCGAGCCGGCTTCAGGGCCGGCAACGCTCTGCGGCATTGCCGTTGAAACCGATGATAAGAACGGTTTGGCGACCCGGGTCGCCGCAGTTCGCCTGGGTGGCAGGCTTGAGGAAGCCCGGCCCAAATTCTGGGAATGAAGCTGCTTTGGTTTTCTGGATTTTGGCGGCGCCAGAGCCTATAACCCCGCACAGATAATGGGATATCACGAGCGCAAATTTGTCGAGTTGAGACCATGGCCGGACATTCACAGTTCAAAAACATCATGCACCGCAAGGGGCGGCAGGATGCTGTGCGCTCCAAGTTGTTTTCCAAGCTGGCGCGTGAAATCACGGTTTCTGCAAAGATGGGAACGCCTGATCCCAATATGAATCCGCGGCTGCGCGCGGCGATCCTGGCCGCACGCGCGGAAAACATGCCGAAGGACAATATCGAGCGCGCCATCAAGAAGAGCCAGGGCAGCGACGCCGACAGCTACGATGAAATCCGGTACGAGGGCTACGGTCCTGGTGGTGTGGCGGTTATCGTCGAAGTACTGACCGATAATCGCAATCGCACGGCCTCCGATGTGCGCTCTTATTTCACCAAAAGCGGTGGCAATCTCGCGGAAACCGGTGCGGTTTCCTTCATGTTCGACCACACCGGTATTGTTGAATTCGATGCGAAGGTTGCGACCGCAGACCAAATGCTGGAAGCGGCCATTGATGCGGGTGCTGACGACGTCAGTTCGATGGAAAGCGGCCACGAAATTCTGGTCGCCCAGGATCGTCTGCGTGATGTTGCGAAAGCGCTCGAAGCGAAATTCGGCGAGCCGCGCAAGGCGGCCATGACCTGGAAGCCGCAGAACACGATTGCGCTTGACGATGAGCAGGGCGAGAAGATGCTGAAGCTCATGGAAACGCTCGAAGAGCATGATGATGTGCAAAGCGTCTATGCGAACTTCGAAGTGTCGGACGCGCTTGTTGCCAAGATGAGTGCGTAACTAGTTCCGTCATCCTGAGGCGCGAGCGAAGCGAGCCACCGCAAGTCGGCTGTAGGCGACTTGCGCACCTGATATCTAATCTCGGGTAAACCCGAGATTGGTGGATGAACGGCCCGCATCCTTCGAGGGCCGTGCTAAGCACGGCCACCTCAGGATGACGAGCCTAAATAGCTTAATCTCATTTCATGATTCCCTAGGCTCTGGGCGAAAAGCGGTTGCGGGTCTATCAACGATCCGTGACCCGACGCGCGATTCGCATTCTTGGCATCGATCCGGGGCTCCGCCGCACCGGCTGGGGCGTGATCGACGTTGACGGCAACCGCCTGATCTTTGTGGCTTGCGGTCTGATCAAAAGCGATGATGCCGCCCCATTGGCCGAGCGGCTGGTCTCAATCCATGACGGACTTACGGGGGTGATTACGGAATTCCAGCCCGATGAGGCCGCGGTCGAGGCGACCTTTGTAAATAAGGATGCAACGGCGACCCTCAAACTTGGGCAGGCGCGCGGCATCTGCATGCTGGTTCCGGCAAAATCGGGCCTGACGGTTGCCGAATATGCGCCTAACCTGGTCAAAAAGACTGTGATCGGTTCCGGTCATGGCGAGAAGGGGCAGATCCGTATGATGATTGGTGTGCTGTTGCCGAAAGCCGAGCCACAAAATGATGATGTTGCCGATGCGCTCGCAATTGCCATTACCCATGCGCATCATCGGCAGAGTACGGTTCTCAAGGCGGCAGCGGCGCGCTGAACGAGTTCGGAAAATTGCATGATCGGCAAACTTAAAGGACGGATCGACAGCTACGGAGACGATTTCGTGATCGTCGATGTCGGTGGCGTCGGTTATGTCGTGCATTGTTCGGTTCGAACGCTGCAAGCGCTGCCTTCCGTAGGTGAAGCGGTCGCGCTCGCCATCGAGACCCACGTGCGCGAAGACCAGATCCGGCTGTTCGGTTTCTTTTCCGATATCGAGCGGGAATGGTTTCGATTGCTGCAGACGGTGCAGGGTGTGGGCGCCAAAGTGGCGCTCTCGATCCTCGGCACGCTGAAACCCTCGGAACTTGCGAGCGCGATTGCGATGCGGGACAAAGCGATGGTCGCCCGCACCCCCGGCGTTGGCCCCAAAGTGGCGGAACGCATCGTGACCGAACTTAAGGACAAGGCGCCGGCCTACGCGGGGGTCGATCCAGCGGTCGCGCAACTGTCAGGCGATCTCGATGATGGGCGCGCATCGCGACCGGTGAGCGATGCCGTCTCGGCGCTGGTAAATCTGGGGTATGGTCAGCCGCAGGCGGCCGCCGCTGTGTCGGCTGCGGCCCGCGCGGCAGGCGAGGGGGCGGACACCGCCCGTCTGATCCGGCTCGGGCTTAAGGAACTGGCGAAGTAATGGATACAAAATCCTCTTCCATGCTCAGTGCGAACGATCGCGAATTGATTGATGCGGCGTGCGACGCCATCAAAAAGCGCTATCGCAACGATTGGCAGGAGGTCGGCGCTGCCTTGCGCACCCGTGACGGACGGATCGTCACTGGCGTCAATATCGATGCCTATATCGGGCGAATGGCGGTGTGCGCGGAAGCCATCGCCATCGGCCGTTCAATCACCGAGCGCGGCGATAGCGGGATTGAGACAATTGTCGCGGTGCGCCACCCCAAGCCCCATGAACCCGATCAAACAATTAAAGTGGTATCGCCCTGCGGCATCTGCCGCGAACTGATCTGCGATTACGATCCCAAGGCGCGCGTGATTGTACCGAACGGGGGTGAGGGCGCGGTCCTGCCGATTACCGAATTGCTTCCAAACAAATACAGCCGCGGATCGGGGCAGTGATGGGGATGCCGCGGTGAGCGCCACAACAGGACGCAAGCTCGTATCAGCCGAGCGCGCAGAAGATGATGCTGCCGAAGCGCCGATGCGGCCGCAGCGGTTGTCTGATTTTGTCGGGCAGCAGCAGGCGCGCGCCAATCTCGAAATTTTCATTGAGGCCGCGCGAGGGCGTGGCGAAGCGCTCGATCACGTGCTGTTTGTCGGTCCTCCGGGTCTCGGCAAGACGACGCTGGCGCAGATCGTGTCGCGCGAACTCGGCGTCAATTTTCGTTCGACGTCAGGTCCGGTGATTGCGAAGGCCGGCGATCTCGCCGCGCTGCTGACCAATCTCGAAGAACGCGATGTGCTGTTCATCGACGAGATTCATCGGCTCAATCCGGCGGTTGAGGAGATCCTCTATCCCGCGATGGAGGATTTTCAGCTTGATCTGATTATCGGCGAAGGGCCGGCGGCGCGCTCGGTGAAAATCGATCTTTCGAAATTCACACTGGTGGGCGCAACCACACGCGCGGGTTTGCTGACAACGCCGTTGCGGGATCGGTTCGGTATTCCGATTAGGCTCCAATTCTACACGGAGGCGGAGCTTGAATTGATCGTCAACCGCGGCGCGCGGGTGCTCGGGATCGGAATGACGCCCGATGGAGCTAATGAAATTGCGCGCCGGGCGCGCGGCACGCCGCGAATTGCTGGCCGGTTGCTGCGCCGCGTGCGCGATTTCGCGCATGTGGCAGGTGCCGCTGCAATCGATCGCAAGGTGGCCGATCGCGCGCTCAGTGCGCTTGAAGTCGATGGCGCGGGGCTTGATGCCATGGACCGACGTTATCTCGAAACCATTGCGCTCAATTATGGCGGCGGGCCGGTCGGCGTTGAGACGATTGCTGCCGCGCTTTCCGAACCGCGTGATGCGATCGAGGACATCATCGAACCATTCTTGATCCAGCGAGGGTTCATCCAGCGCACGCCGCGCGGCCGGTTGCTGACGTCGCACGCTTTCCGCCATATGGGTCTTGCGGAACCAAGCCGCGATGTCGCGCAATTCCAACTGTTCGCCAATGGCAACGACGATGATTAGTGGCCGGCGAGCGCGCGTGCATTTGCACTTCATCTAAAAACCAATCCAAGTCGTTCGACATGTCTCAAAATCCGCACACCGATCGCATCACTCATGATTGGCCTCAGCTGGCGGGCGTGATCCGCGATGGCCGGCATGTGCTGCCAATTCGGATTTATTACGAGGACACGGATTTTTCGGGCATCGTCTATCACGCAAGTTATCTGCGCTTCATGGAGCGGGGGCGGACCGATTATCTGCGTTTGATCGGTGCCGATCATCGCGCGCTGTTTGAGGAAACGGAGAAGGAAGCGCCGGGCTTTGCCTTCGTGGTGCGGTCGATGACGATCGACTTTCTTAAACCCGCCCGCATGGATGACGTCCTTGAGGTCATCACCGAGCCTGAAGAGGTCAAAGGGGCCTCAACTACAGTCTTTCAGCAGATCTGGCGCGGCGAGGAGTTACTGGTCGAGGCGCGGGTACGGGTGGCCTTCGTTTCCGGCGGGCGGGCAAGGCCGATCCCCAAACCCTTGCGCGTTGCGCTGCGGGCGGATGCCGAGCACCGCCACGGGTATTTGTCGACAACCCGGTAACCCGGCGTTAACCAGCCGAAGCGCTGGGTAGAGAGGGTAACGAACCGGTCGGTGCCCTAGTTTGGACAAAATTCGCGATGAATCCCTTATCCACCACATGAGTGGGGCGGCTGGGAATCTCGCGATTTCTTGAACGTTGGGCGGCACTTTCTTGATGCTGCCGGGCGTGTCGTCCGTGACTTTGCGCCGTTCCGGGTTCAATAAACGAGCCGGACACCAAGGGGACTAGACATGAATCCTGCCGACGTGGCGCAGTCGGCGCTACCAATGACCTCAGCCGATCTTTCGATCTTTGGGCTGTTCTGGTCTGCCCATATCGTGGTCAAAGCCGTGATGCTCGGCTTGTTGATCGCTTCGATCTGGGTTTGGGCGATCGCCGTCGAAAAGCTTGTGCTCTATTCCAAGACGCGCCGGGCCATGGATCGGTTCGAGCAGACGTTCTGGTCGGGCCAATCGCTTGAAGAACTCTACCGCACCTTGTCGGCGCGCCCGTCGCATTCGATGGCGGCGTTGTTCGTGGCTGCGATGCGTGAATGGAAGCGAAGCTTCGAGGGCCAGGTGCGTTCGTTCGCCGGCCTGCAGATGCGCATTGAAAAAGTCATGGACGTGACGATTGCCCGCGAAATCGCGCGGCTGGAGCGCGGACTTCTGGTGCTGGCAACGGTCGGTTCCGCGGGCCCCTTCATTGGCCTCTTCGGCACGGTGTGGGGCATCATGACGAGCTTTCAGTCGATCGCCGCGTCGAAAAATACGTCGCTTGCGGTGGTGGCGCCGGGCATTGCCGAAGCATTGTTTGCAACCGCCATCGGCCTCGTCGCCGCCATTCCTGCGACCATTTTTTATAACAAGTTCAGTTCCGAGGTGAACAAACAAGCGCAACGGCTGGAAGGATTTGCCGACGAGTTTTCGGCCATCCTGTCGCGCCAGATCGATGAGCGGGCGTGAGGAACGGGGATGGGGGCGAGCGGACTAAATAACGGTGGGGCGCGGGGCGGCAAACGGCGTTATCAGCGTCGCGCCGCGATGAGCGAGATCAACGTCACGCCGATGGTCGACGTCATGCTGGTGTTGCTGATTATCTTCATGGTGTCGGCGCCCTTGCTCACGGTCGGCGTGCCGATCGATCTGCCGCAAACGCAAGCCAAGTCGCTCGATAACGATCGCGAGCCGTTGACTGTATCGGTCAATACCAAGGGCGAGGTATTTCTGCAGAATTCGGTCGTGAATACCGAGGAACTTGTCGCCAAGCTGCGCGCGATTGCTCAGACGCGCGGCGGCGGTGCGGATGAACGCATTTACGTGCGGGGCGATCGCAAAGTGGATTACGGCACCGTGATGCGGGTGATGGGGCAGCTCTCGGCGGCCGGCTTTCGCCGCGTCGCCCTTGTGACCGAGGTGGAGCAGGGCACCTGACAATCGATGAAGCGTAGCTTTGCCATATCGCTCATCGTCCATGCCACATTCCTGTTGTGGGGACTGATTTCGTTTTCGGCCGCGCCGCTTAAGGATGCGTCGACCGAAACGATGCCGATTGATGTGATTTCGGCAAAGGAATTCTCGGAATTGCGCGCGGGCGCACGCAACGCGCCAAAGGCTGAGACGCCGAAGCCGTTTGTGGAAAAGGTCGGGGAAGCAAAACCTGTTGAGGATCCGCTGGCGAAGCTCGTGGAGAAAACGGAAGTTGCCGCGACTGCATCGGTAATGCCGCCGGAGCCGCAACCAAAGCCGCCGGAACCGAAACCTGCGCCTGCACCCGCTGAGGCAAAATCCGAGCCCAAGCCGAAGGAGCCGGAGAAAAAAGAACCTGAGCAGAAACCCGATCCCGTTGCCGAGGCCTTGAAAAAGGAACAGCAAAAGAAGCCTGAGCCGAAAAAAGAAGAACCGAAAAAAGAAGACGCTAAAAAACCTGAACCGAAGAAAGATGAAGCCAAGGTCGCGCCGCCGAAGAAACCGGAGCCGGTGAAGCAACAGCCGAAATTCGACGCTACTCGCATTGCGACGCTGCTTGATAAGCGCGATCCGCAGCGCCATGCGGCAACAGGCGATGCAATCAATAATGCCTTGGCGCTCGGAACGACGACAAGCAACGCGCCGCAGCTCTCAGCGAGCGAAATCGACGCATTTCGCAGTAAGCTGAAAAGCTGCTGGTCGCCGCCGGTCGGCTCGCTGACAGCCGAGAAAGTCGTGGTGCCGATTACGATCCGGCTGAAACCCGACCGCACTCTTGCCGGAAATCCGGTGGTGGAAATATCGGCGCGGGATGCTTATACGCAGGCCGTGATCGATAGCGCGGTACGCGCAATTATTGAGTGTCAGCCCTACACCATGTTTTCACAAGCGCGATATGATTTATGGAAAGTGCTTCCGATTGATTTCGACTCTCGGGAGATGACTCGGTGACTGAAGACATGAAATTATCGATCTCGCGGCGTCGCATGCTCGGTGGCGCGGCCGCCTTGTCGATGACCGGGCTTGGCGCGAGCTGGCCTCATCTGGCGCAGGCACAGGCCCAGCAGGCTCGCATCACAATTCCGCCGGGCGAATTCCAGCCGGCGCCCATTGCGCTGCCCGACTTTATCGGCGGCACGCCACCGGATGGGGAACTGGCGCGCGGCATTACCCAGGTCATTACCGCCAATCTCAAGCGTTCAGGGCTGTTCAATCCCATCGATCAGCAGGCCTATATCGAGAAAATCACCAATGTTGATGTCGCTCCGCGCTGGCCGGATTGGCGTGCGATCAGCGCGCAAGCGCTTGTCACGGGACGGTTGACGCGCCAGGGCGACGGACGTCTTAAAGCCGAGTTCCGCTTGTGGGATGTGGCGACAGGACAGCAACTCATCGGGCAGCAATATTTCTCCACGCCGGATAATTGGCGGCGCATCGCGCACATCATTTCCGACGCGGTCTATGAGAGGCTCACCGGAGAGAAGGGCTATTTCGATACGCGAATTGTTTTCGTTGATGAAACCGGCTCGAAGGATCGCCGCGTCAAGCGCCTTGCCATCATGGATCAGGACGGCGCGGGTGTACGCTATCTCACGCGTGGCGAAGACCTGGTGTTGACGCCGCGGTTTTCACCTTCGACCCAGGAAATCACCTACATGTCGTTTGGTGGCACCGATCCGCGGGTGTTCTTGCTCAATCTGGAGACGGGGCAGCGCGAGATTGTCGGCAATTTTCC
>DATAIA010000357.1:0-1903 GCA_036262895.1 Xanthobacteraceae bacterium | reverse complement strand
GGCTTTTTCGAGTGCCCCGATATCGACTTTCTGGACCTCCACCTGCCTCTCCTTCGAACGCCTGAAACTTCGAATTTAGGATGTAAGCGGCAATACACCTGCCCCGCAACGCACGCACGCGCGTTGCGCGCAAAGCACTTTGTTATGTCTGAGATAACGGCACCGTGGCTCATTCGCTTGACTAGGGTAAACACCTACTCGAGCTGCGAGCATTCATCTGTACTCCGGAGCGTTAATCCTTCCGAAGATCGCGTGGATTTGAGCATGTGGAAATGCAAGCTGGAGCGGCTCTAATCACTCATCGACGACATGGCGCCGCCCAGTGCCTCGGCGCAACTGCGCAACGGCGATCGCCAAGACTTCACGATTGTCGACGTGCTCATCGGGTTCGGCCATCGCGAGAATTGGCAACGTCCTCTCGTCGAGACGGCCAATCCGGCCAATCAATACGCCGACCGGTTGATCATCGACTGGCGTGCTTATTGCGGCTATGACCGCGGCACCTTACATGTCTGAATGGGCAATCCGATAAGCGCAACGATAAGTGGGGCCCATACCACCATTTTTGCTGAAGCGAGTTGCTGCGCTGTGCCGCTCCCCGAGCGTTCGTACTGCCGGCAAGTGAATCCCGAAGCCGTTGTAAAGGAGCAAGTCATGGCCAACTGCAGCATTTGCGGCAAGCCTGCGACGTCGCAAATTACCCTTACCGAGAACGGTCAACATCGGCAGCTGATGTTATGCGATGAACACTACATGGAGTTCATGGCACGCAATCAGCAGCGATGGTCGCCGCTTGAATCCCTCTTTCACGGCGGACTCTTCGAAGGGCTTTTTGACGAGACATGGCCCTTTGAGCGCGGGCGTGCCGCGCGCCCCGGCGCACTTGCCGGGGACGTTGCCGGCGAAACGACGGCCAGCGCATCGGAAGACGAACCGCAGCCCCCTGCGGCTCACCGACGGCGTCGTGCCAGAGCCCGGGAAGCCGTCGATCTGCAGTCGCTGATGAGCGAGAGCGGACTTGATCGATTGCAAGCCGCGGCGCAAAAAGCCGCCGAGTTCGGCAAATCGGAGGTCGATACGGAACACCTGTTGCTATCGGTCGCCGAGGACAACGTCGCACGCGAGATTCTTCATGAATTCAAGCTCGACCCCGAGGAGCTCAAGAAGACGATCGAGCAGACCGCTCCGCGGGGCAAGCCGATAGAACGCGCGGCGGAGATCGGCGTCTCCCCCCGGGCCAAGAGTGCGCTCGAGCATGCGCTCGTCGCATCCCGCGAACTCGAGCACAGCTATGTGGGCCCAGAGCATATTTTGATCGGATTGATTGAAGAAGAAGACGGCTTCGCCGGTGACCTGCTTAGAAAGTACGGATTGTCTCCCCACTCGCTCAGGCAAAAGACCGCCAAGGTCGTGGGCAAAGGCGCGGAGGAAGGCAAGCTGGAGGGTCGCTCGGCCACGCCGACGGTCGACAAGTACGCTCGGGACCTGAGCGAACTTGCAAAACGGGGCAAACTCGATCCGGTGATCGGTCGAGACAAGGAAATTGAAACGACCATCGAAGTGCTCGCCCGTCGCCGGAAAAACAACCCCGTCTTGATCGGCGAGCCCGGTGTCGGCAAGACAGCCATCGTCGAAGGTCTTGCTCAGCGCATCGCACAAGATCAGGTGCCGGAGGTGCTGCGCGGCAAACGGGTTGTCGAATTGAATGTCAATAGCCTCGTAGCTGGTTCGAAATACCGCGGCGAGTTCGAGGAACGCGTGAAGCAAGTGCTCGATGAAATCGTCGAGCACCAGGATCGCCTGATCATTTTTATCGACGAGCTTCATACGATCGTCAGTGCCGGACAGGGTGGCGGCGAAGGCGGCCTCGACATCGGCAACGTCTTCAAGCCGGCGCTATCTC
>DATAIA010000356.1:0-3888 GCA_036262895.1 Xanthobacteraceae bacterium | reverse complement strand
AGTTGGCCAGCATCGCGGCGTCCGGCCATTGCAGGTGAAAAATGACCGTCAGCGGATCGGGTGTTTCGATCGCGCCCACTGCGCCAAAATCGACTTGACGCGAGGAGGTGACGCCGCCGGGCGGATGCACAATGCGCTGGTAACTCGCCTTGATATCGGCCGAGGTCAGACGCGAGCCGTCATGGAACAACACGTTCGGTCGCAGCTTGAACGTATAAGTCTGCCGGTCGGGCGAGACCTCCCAGGATTGCGCCAGATCGCCGACGATCTGCGGGTAATTGGCGGTGTCGAATTTGAGAAGCGTCGAATAATGCGGGGCCACCGGGTGCAGAAAGGCAAACGAGGTGTTGCCGTGGCAGTCGTAATTGCCGGGCTCCACCGTCGAGGCAAATTCCAGCACACCGCCGCGCTTTGGCGCGACCTCCGCGCCCGCCGCTTGCGAGACGAACATAGCCGCAGCAAAAAGGACAGCGCCCGCGGAAAACTGTCGCGAGGCTGAAGTCATCAGCGAGGCTAGGCCGACCTTAACCATCCAGGGAATTCCACCGTGAGCCGAACTCGCTAAACCGCCCATCACCGGGCCTGCTCCCGCTGCCACGATTGGAACTGCTGAAACAAGGCGTCCTTGTCTTGCTGCGTCATAGCTGTGCCCCCAATTGCCTGCCGACGCTCATCAACAAAGCGGGAGAACATAGTTCGCAACATCTCCGGACTCGGCGCTTTGGCGATTTGCATGTTGCGCTGCAGCCAGTGATCGGCAGGCGCATACCGGCGCAAACCCGGCAACTCGGTCGCGAGGTTTACCTCGTTCCATTTTGGGTGATGCCCCGGGGCCAGCAGCGACTGAAACCCGGTAAAGAAGATGTCGACGAAGTTGGCCACGTTTCGTGACCGCTCCGGCAACTGACGAAGTTCGGTCGCCGCGAGCACATTGCCAACTGCAATCGTTTCGACGGGCTTATCCTGTGGAATTAACTCGGGATAATCCACCCCAGACAGGCGTGTCGGCGTATAAGCAGCCGCTATTTCCGCGTTTACGGGAATAGCCAGAAAGTGAATGCCCTCGCCCCTTTTCAGAGATGTGAAGGCAGGCGAAGGCTTCCCACCGACAAACGCGACGGCGGCGATGTCGCCCCGACGTAGCTTATCCAGCGCGACATCTTCGGAGTCGTTCGTCAGGCTCACCGGAATCTTTAACATCTCGAAGATCCGCGTTGCGGTAATCGAAGTTCCGCTCCCCCGCAGATCCACGTTCACCTTGCGATCTTTGAGCTCGGAGATGTCCTGTATCTCCGGGCCAGCTAGCAGGTGAAACTCCTCATTGTGGAGCTTGGTTATATAGGTCAGAGACGATTCAATGCCCGGATACAGTCTTTGCGCCTTCGCGTACTCGAGTACGTCGAGCGGCAAGATTGCCATGTCGATGCCGCGCAGGTACTTGAGGTCAACCAGGATCTGCAGCGCCCCTTTGCCAACCACCGGCAGGACCCGACGGGTCGCTCCATCATCGACCAGGTTCGCGAGATCTTCGACCAGCCGGACCGACATGCCGGAGCTGCCTGAGGTCTCGATTTCGACAACCCCCCGATTGACAGCCTGTGGTTGCTGAGCGAGCGACGGTCGCCAGGGCTGTGCGAATATAATAAGCGCTATAACGGCCAGAACCTTACATGACGACAACCGGACCATTACAATCACTCCCCTCCTTTTTAGAGCACGTCCTAATACGGCAGCTTCTCCACCGCTTTCCGATTCGAAGGTTCGCCGCGAGCTACTCGCAACAAAATGGTTTGACGAGACCCAGAAAATGCTCCCGAATCTATGTGTACCCGTGAGCGCGCGCGCCGTGTAGCCGGAGGTCAGCAACACTTTAGGACTTGTATCCTTCTTCAGTTCTCCGGGCCATGGGTCAAAGTTGCATTCCAATCGTACCGAATGCGTATGGGTTGCAGAACTGATCTCGCAACGCCGAAACGGAATCAATATCCTGGATAGCTCCGTCTCGAAAATGACAGAGTTCGGGTCACCAACACAGACCACGATGCATTCATAAGCTAATTAAATGAGCAATACCTGGCCCTCGTCGAGCCTGGCTCATGGCTTCAGCTATTTCAGACGATGAACGAGGATTTCGAACGGCGATTTGGCCGACCTATTGATACCAAATTCCTCGCCAAGCCCCTCCAAGAGGACCGCGGTGGAATAGACACCCCAGGTGATCTGCGCGGCTTCACGCTCGATATCTCGCGTGACGATTTCAAGAGGATCGGACGACAGGAACTGCCCCGTATCGGCAATGTGCGCGTTGTTTGATATGGTCCAAATGTTCTGAGTTTTGATGAGGCTGAAGTGGTCCGATCGGCGCGTCGGCTCCTTGGAACGGTTCCTTAATTCAAAATCAAAGCTAGTACATTGTTGATCCTCATTTTCTGAAGCTGTTGCCGCGCTGGCCAACCAGAGAGCGGATATTAGCGGATATTCCGCATAACGCCCGGACTCTGCTGTCGCGTCAACCTTGAAGCGGATTGATGAACAAAGTCGAGATAACGATAAAAGAGGTAGTCGAGCGCAGTGAGAGCTGGTTTTGTCAACGCCGGTTGAATGCTGAAGCTAGGTTTGGGATGTTCGCCGATTGAATCTTAACCCAACCCTCGTCGCTTTGGGGCTGTCCAGGGAGTCCACAGGAGGGGCCCGCGCACGCGGGCGATCGCTGTGAATCTGGCGAGCGGCGAGCGGGAGTCCCTGTGGACCCACCTGGACCAGCCCGTTAATCATGCCGCTGCCGCTTTTGACGCCTTGAGTTAAGCCGGCGCGGCGCTTGTTCTTCAGCGGATAACTCTCGTCTTGGATGCTGACCACCGTCGAATGGCGCAGCAGCCGGTCATCGCCCCCTTTCGCCAATACGCCGTGTCGTGGAAAAGCTACAGAGTGGATAGAGAGTCCGCGTTGATAGTCCCGGCGGTGTCGGTCTCTCACGCGGTAAGCGCGGCTGCCTACGGCTGGTATCACAAATCCCAACAGACTTGGCCCCGCTTCGGCGGGGGCTTTCTGCGGTTTACTCGAGCAGCCCCGCTTGATGACGGCGGGGCGTTCTTCAAGAATGTCGAATTGACGAGTAACAAAGATTCGCTGCTTTCCGGCCCATACCGCTCACGTACGTCGTTACTGAATTTAAACCATTTTACGATCACCTGTCCGCCCTCTATCGGGGATAAGGCGCATGACGGGGGACGCCCGGCTCTTGCTGCTGATACTGGTAATCCTAACAATCGTGTCGCTGATCACATTGCTGAGCGCGCCGGCATTTCCCTGAGGCTCACGGGGGAAATCCGTGCTACTGCCGAAGGATCCAAATCGCCACGGCGACCACTCCGATTAAGAATGCTGCGCCTACCCCTACGGCGATCATCGACGCGGCTTGGTCTGGCATGATTCCGGACATCTGCTAAAGGATCGGCGGGAAATCTTAAGAAACCTTTTCAACTTTGATTAAAATTGCTCAGGAACATGGGCCCAGCCAGCGACAAGAATCACCTGGCGTTGAGGCGCTAGCTCGGATACGGGCATTGAGCTTCGGTGAACCGATTGTCGGTCGCCGTACCTGGCTTGGAGAAGTCAAGCTCCGACACCGTTCAGCTAGACCCACTGGTCGACCAAGCAACTGGCGTACGCCGGGCCGTTATCGACAGGGATGCTTCTCGGCTTGCCCCCGGTTGAGGACGAGGTGATCGAGCACCTCGACAACGTGGAAGCGTCGCCCAACCTACGTGTATCCTGAAGTCCACGTTACCTGAGTAGAGTACCGGCAATAACCGCAACTTAACTAAGCTCGGTCACGTTCTTCCATAGTTAGGCCATCCAATGGACCAGAACGAACTCACCGGCGAA
>DATAIA010000355.1:0-5023 GCA_036262895.1 Xanthobacteraceae bacterium | reverse complement strand
CGCTGATCGGCTCGGCGAAGCGGCCGGCGAGCTTCTTTGCATGCTCCAACACATCCGACACTGACCGTCCCCCGGATAGGAGATGCGCAATCGAATCCACGAGCTGTTCCCGAGTATCAGGGACACCGCTGCCTGGTCTTGCCGAACCTTTTTGGGTTGGCGCGGGAGGTTGCGCGGTCATGTCGATCTCCCCCTCAACATGATGCGGAAACACTAGGCGGCTTTTGATAAAAATTAAAGCCAATTCCGTGTACTGCGCTGCCTCCAATGGTCGCCTTCACCTACAGGCACAACTCATGCTCTCATTGGGTCGGGCAACGCACGGGTGTATGGCGCTGCGGGCGCAATAGTCGGAACGCTCAGCATCGATTTGTATTTTCCGAAAACTTGATCTGGTGGTTCTGCGGGGCTTGCCGTGGGGTTCGGGCTCGCTGGGACCGTGCAATGGCATGTGCGTTTCTTCGAACAGAATTTTTTGGTACGAGGCAAGATTTTTCCGACTAAGCCTCGTATTTTTCCCTGTTAAGCCGGTATATTTTTACTGTTCCCGTTGGAAGGAAACCTGAGCTAACCTGCTGAGCATACAACCTGGATTAGTCCGGTGCGGTTCGGTATTGACCTTGGAACAGAGTATTACCGAAATTCTAATACGAGATTGGCCCTGAGCAGTCGCCCAGCTGCTCGAGGCAAAGACAGCAAACTGGGCGAGGTTTGTCGCACAGGGTGTCGTCTCAAGGTGCACCCGTGCGTAGCTGCCCGCAGAAGCGGGATCTAGTAAATCGCGCGATAATAAAGAGAGCCGATCATTTCGTGCAGCGCATGAAAGCTTTGTTGAAAGGCCTTCGAGTCAGGTAGGAAATCCTCAACGCTGTCGGGCTTGAAGACCCTGCGCGGCGCCGGCCAGGGGATCGCCCGCAGTCCGACCCGCTTAAAGCACCAGACCGCGCGCGGAAGATCCTCGGCTTGCGCGATTACGACCACGGTGTTGATCTGCTCGCGTGACAGCAACCGTGCCGTGTAAAGCGCATTCTCGTAAGTCGTCCGCGATTCCTCCTCGCTCCAGGTGACCGGGATCCCAAAATATTCCTCCAGCGCCGATTTCATAAGCTGCCCGACCGCCACGTGCCAATCTGCAACGCGACCACCGCTGACGGCGATCGGCAGATGAAGGCGTCGATAGGCGTCCACGGCTAAGACGAGCCGCTCGAGTGATGCGGGTCCGATCCGATCGGAATTCCTGCCGTCGCCGCGCCGTACATCCGCTCCAAGCACCACGATGGCTTCGGCATCGGTGAAGTCTATGTCAGAAGGGATTTGCGTTTCGAGCTGATACGCAAGATACGAGGAAAACGCGGGTGTCGCCGCCACATAGAGGCAAAGCGTTGAGACGAGCACAACGGTGATACCGAAGCGGCGCCATAACAGCGCGGCTATGGCGCCCACTAGAGACAGTGTAATGAATAACACGGGTGGCGCGAGAAACCCGTAAGACACCAGGCTCCGCATAGGATCCCCGCAACATGATGGCGGCCCCAAGGCGATCCCTTGGAAATCCGAATCGAAAATTAAAGCTCAACCGCAGAGCGGATGTCGTCAGAAGATTCTGGGGCCATCGCCGCGTTCGGATATGATCCGCTCCGGGGTGCTGCCGCTTTTACCTTTTGCCTTGCACGGCGGCGCGAGAGGGAGCCGAGGAAAACCGAACTTGGATCTCGGTAAGTCATATTTCCGGTTAGCCTTATTCGCCGGGATCATGTTCGGGAGTATGTCGACCGTCGCCTATTGTGCTGATGGTTGTGGCACAATCCTGCGCGGCAAAATTGTTGTAGCGACCCTGAACCGTGCGCCCTTTGTAACCTTGTCGGCGAATAGTCACCCCGTTACGCTCATTTTGGATACGGGTGCCGAACGGACGGTTCTGACCCCCACAGCGGCCGGCCGTATCGGAGCCCAGCGTCCAGCGATTGAGTTTCCGCGGCAATTGCGGGGCATCTCCGGTGGTCTAGGAAGTCATGAAGTCGAATTACGCAGCTTCGCTGCAGGACCTGTAGCACTCCCCTGGCACCGGGTCTTAGTCGCGCCGGTGACAATGGCGCAAGTCTTCGCCACCCCCCTCGATGGATTGCTCGGAGCCGATGTCCTAAGCGACTTTGATATCGATCTCGACCTCGCACATCACGAATTGAAGTTCTATGGAAAGCAAACCTGCCCGACAGCAGCACCGGACTGGATGCAGCCGTATATATCATTAAGTACGGGGTTATCGCGCGGCGAGCACCTGTTTTTCACCGTGCAACTGGATGGCCGACCCCTGACGGCTTTCATCGACACGGGCGCGCAAGTCACCACAATCTCGACGGCAGCCGCACGCGCTACCGGCGTGACTGAAAGCGTCCTTTTTAGCGATCGTCCGGTTACAACCCAGGGGATTGCGGCAGGGCCCTTATCCGCTCGCCTTCATCGCTTCGCAAAGCTGAACGTGGGCCCCCTAGTCATCGCTAACCCCGAAATCCTCGTGGCTGATGTGAAGGTAAGCGAGGCCGACATGGTGCTAGGCATAGACTTCCTTCTCCAGCGGCGCCTTTGGTTATCGTACGCATCCCGTCGAGTCTTCCTGCCCAACCGATAAACCGTCGAGCCCCGGGGCATCGCCGGCCGCGGCCTCCCTCAGCTGGCGATGTATTTCCGATCCCGGCGTATGACTTGCTTGCTCTTGGTCAGAGCGGTGAGTGCGTTCGAGACCGACATCTCGCCCGTTTTATTGCCCTTCAGCCCCATCTTGTCGAGAATTTCACCGCGTGAAAGACCATGTGATTGGTTGATAATACTGAGCAGCTCTTCTCGCCTTGACCCGCGGTGGCCAGATCTTTTCCGGCGAGTAGGAGTTGGCTGCGCGGCCTTTCCTTCGAAGACGTCAAACTTCGCAAGCATGCCGTCCAGTTCGTCAAGCTGCGCCTGAAGCGCGCGCTGCTGGTTTACCATTTCCTGCCGCTCGTTTAACAGCGCCTCTCTTTGCTTCGCGATAAATGCTTCGGTTTCGGCTAGAACGGTGCCCTGCATCTCTCCCTCCGCGGCTTGTACGACAATTGTAGTTTTTGCTTACGGTTTGCACCAGAGTCGCACCCGTAGACAGAATGCCTCTCGAGCAACCCTACGTCCAGCGGTTTTGTGTTAGTTTAAACCCATCCAGTACATCTGGAGCTCTCCGGGAAACGCGCGCCGGCAGCAGGCTCGCGCGTTTTTAGCCGCAAAGCCGCGGCACAAAAGGGAATAACTCAGGATTCCATTGTCTCGTCAGATTGGGGCGTGTCAAGCAATCGGTCGATCAGAGGTCGGCAAGTTTATGCAAATTCTTGAGCTTCGCCGCGATAATTCATTCAATGAGACCCCATGGTGTGTTGGAGAGCAGGGATCTTTTCGGTATCCGCAGAGCTTTTTCTGGAACACCGTTACGGAACCGGCTAATACTCTCCTGCAAAACCGCGCGCAAGTTGGCAACAAGCTCCGGTAATCAGGCTAGGCTAAAACGACACCGCCAAACGCCTGCGCAAACGCTTTCGCGTGGAGTTCAGTTTCAAAATTGACCCGCATGACCGACTCGGGCTCGTGAAGCCAATATCGAAAAGCTGTCGGCTGCAACTTTTTCTCGTCCAACCACCCTCGCACCTGAAGGATGACGTCCTGAAAATGCTCGCCGGCAAACCGGATCTCTACAGCGTGGAGCATGCGTCCCCTAGTCACACTGGAAATGAAGTCAGATCAGAGTGGGGTTGCCAACCTACTTCTCAGATGACGTTCCAGGCGTCCGCTAAATTTATGTTTAATTCGCTCCCGAACGCCCGGATGTTCCTATGTGAAATACAGAGGCGCGGCGTCAGACCACGAACTTCGCTGTATTCTGCGCCCTCAAGACGGGAACCTTCCAGCCCTGGTTGGATTGCTGCAATGCGAACGCGAAGCTAAACACAACAGCGCATCAATGGCGATCCCTTCGTACCAGAGGCTGGCCGCTTCTGTTTAAGCTAAGGACTAGCCGCTCATTTCCGTACCCGGCTGGGGACGTCCCGCTCGAGAGGACGTCCGCTCTTCTCCAGCCGCGGCAATGTCGAATAATGCTGAAAAGAAAATCGAGAACGCCGATGTCGAAGACTATCTTTTCACTGGAATGTGGTCGCGCAAGAACTCGGACAGCCCGACCATGGCTTGCTGCACTGGTCCCGTGTCATCTCGAAAGGGGCCGTCAAAGGTCTCGCCCGTGTGCGCGTCCGCCAAACGAAGCGCCGCAAGCGGATGGGCCGAGTGGCGGGTTGCAACAGACGCGGCGTGAGCAGCCGCTCACGAACGCAAGGAAACTCGTCGATTTATTGCGAGTTCTTGATTTCCGTTAATTTGTTGCAACAACAGTAGCGCTGTTAGCAACTCCTATTCGGAGAGCAACTGATTTAAAAACCGGTAAACGGCTACGGTGCCAGGGCCGCGCTTCAGATATACGACGCTGTCCAGTGGAGATGTGGCCGTGTGATTAACGCGTGGTGACTCGCTGTTCGGAGCTGGCGACATGTTTCGGCTCGTCTGCTTTATGAGTGAGCTGCCGCCGCGGGTAGGGGAGAGGCTGCACTGCGATTGGGCGAAGCTATGATCGGGCGCGGTGATGTAGCAGCGGCCATTTTTTGGTACGAGCGTGCACGCGAGCTCGGCGTAAGCGAAGCCACAATCCTGCTCAGCAGCGTACGTTCCAATTAGAAGTTAACCGTCGGAAACAGATGAATCCCCAAGAGAAGGTCCGCCGGAGTGTTGCGGCGGCATTGCTCCTTTGCACGGGTTTGAATTTGACCGGGGTGGCGCGGAGCGTTGCGGCAGAAGCTGATCCGGCGCGCCAGGATTTGGAGCGCATCGCGTACGCTGTCGCAGGTGTGGAATCGAGTTATGGCAGGAATCCTGCGATGTGGCGGCCGAACCTCGCGGGCCCGCAGGGCCCAATGCAGGTTAGTGAGAAGGCCGCCCGCGACGTTGGGGGCGGTGA
>DATAIA010000354.1:0-2461 GCA_036262895.1 Xanthobacteraceae bacterium | reverse complement strand
CAGCTCGAACCCCTGTTTTCTTCTTTTGCAATTCTTGCGACGCGCTTGGTGTCCTCCGCGTGAGCGCGGGCTGGTGACCTATCCGGTTTGGTAGTTGCACAGTCGATGCAACCAATGGTTTATCCTTTCATCTAGTTGGCTCAAAATCGAGCAACCCGCAACCTCCACAGAGCCTCCCCTGTTTTGACCGCGGCGGCGCGCGTCAAAGGGATCGTCTTGGCGGCAGATGAGGATGGGAATCATGCGACAGCCAATCACCCAATCTGACGGTGGCCGTCCAATGGGACATTTTCGGAATACCGCTTATTCGATCCTCGGGTTACTGCCGGCCGAGGCCAAGGTAACGTCCGGATCGATTACCTATCTCGGTCGGGCCATGCATGAACTCCGTGGCCGAGACCTTAAAGCTGTACGTGGCAGCGAGATCTCCATGGTTTTTCAGAGTCCGCAGACGGCCCTCAATCCCATCAGACCGGTGGGAGCGCAGATTGCCGATGTGATAATGGCACATAGCCCGTTGAGTCGGACTGCGGCCGCCACTCGGGCAATCGAGGCTTTGCGGGAGGTCCGCATCAATTCTCCCGAGCAAAGAGTTCACGCCTTTCCATTTCAACTTTCCGGGGGAATGTGCCAGCGTAGCGTGATCGCAATGGCGCTCGCCTGCAGGCCCAAACTGCTTCTGGCTGATGAGCCAACAACTGGTCTCGACGTGACAACGCAGAGAACCATCATGGATCTTTTGGTCCACTTGACGCGTTCCCACGGTATGTCGACCATGTTCATTACGCACGATCTGGGGTTGGCCGCTCAGTATTGCGATCGCTTGATCATCATGCAGGACGGCAAGGTTGTGGAGCAGGGGCAAACCGCGCAAATCTTTAGGAATCCCGGCCAGGCATATACCCGCAGGCTCCTGAGTGCGACGCCTCAGTCCCACAACAGGCTGATCGATCTTATCCCTGCTTCGGAACAAACGTCCTTCGAGGTCTCAGCGCCGCTTGCACCTACATCAAAGCCGAGCGGATTCACCGGAATACCCCTGTTGAGGGTCCGCGGATTGACCCATGAGTACACGATGCATCAGGCATCGCGATCGCGGTTCCGATTGTTCGGAATGCGACGTAGTTCGGATCATGACAAAGGCAATACGTTTCGCGCGGTGGATGACCTGAACTTCGATGTGGGACACGGCGAATGTGTCGGCCTCGTCGGTGAGTCAGGATCTGGAAAGACCACGACGTCTCGCCTCATCGCAAAGCTCGCCAAGCCGAGTGCGGGCTCGATCCAGCTCAATGGAGAAGAGATTGCTAACGCCGATCCTCGAAAATTTGCGAGATCGGCAAAGCGACGTCTTGTGCAGATTGTTTTCCAGGATCCAGCCGCCAGCCTCGACCCGCGGCGAACGGCTTTCGAGGCAATTGCCGATCCCTTGCTGCGGCTAGCGCGGATTAGAGAGCCCGCCGCACTTGGCCGGCGCATCGAGGAAGTTTGTGATCTCGTGGATTTCCCTCATGCGTTGCTTGATCGGTACCCCCATCAGCTTTCGGGCGGACAGAAAGCGCGTGTTGGGATCGCACGGGCGATCTCGGTCAATCCGGCGCTGGTTGTGCTGGACGAGCCGACGTCGGCGCTCGATGTTTCGGTGCAGGCGGTCGTACTCAACCAACTGGACAAGCTAAAGCGGAAGCTGGGGTTGTCCTATTTATTCGTGAGCCACGACCTCAACGTGGTGAAGCTCATATGTGATCGCGTCATGGTGATGAAAGGGGGGCGCATTGTAGAACAGCGACCGGTCGACGAGCTGTTCAGGGATCCCCAGCATTGCTATACGAAGCGCTTGTTAGCGGCGATTCCCCGCATTGAATTTGCCTCTCTAGTGGAAGGCGGTGTGAAGCCGTTGTCCATCCGCTGAGGCCTTGGCACAAATGCGCGAGCTTCAATAAGTGCTGCTGAGTAAGGTTGCGAACGGCAACACGGCCCCCTGATCGTGGATGAGCACAGCAGCAGAGCCCAGTGAACTCGGGGCAGGGCGCATCGCGCCTTCAAAGCGATGAGGTACACTTGTTATAGCCCGGAGCAGCAGCCTCACGATTTGAGAAGCGAAGTAAAATCCAGCGTTTGGCGCGAAGCGATTGTAAATCGCGTCTGAGAGCTCCCAGCGACGGGCGAGGGTCGCTCCGGACAAAGATAAGAATTCATTCCGAGGGGGCGGCAAACGCAAATTATTGCGCAACAGCGGCACAAACCGGCAAAGGTCCTCGAATGGCGCCAAAAGCAGCCTGACCTGCCGGTCTCCTGAACCGAAAGCTTGTCGCAACGAGTTGTGCGCCGTTGGCGATGCTAAGCCCGACAGCATCACGGTAAACTGTTAAGCTCGGGAATGGTACCGGCAAGCAGCATGCGCAGGCCGCTCGGCTTTCCATGCAGTTTTCCGCAAGGCGTCAACAAATCTCCCTAGCTT
>DATAIA010000353.1:0-5749 GCA_036262895.1 Xanthobacteraceae bacterium | reverse complement strand
ATCGCCGGTTACAACGCAAACGTCTCCGTCGGCGGCCCTCAAGAACACGCTTGATCTGGCGCAGTTTGCTGATCGGCTTGGCTTCACCCGTTACTGGGTGGCCGAGCATCATAACCTGGCTTCAATTGCGAGTTCCGCGCCCGACATCATGATTGGGCAAATTGCGGCAAGGACTGAGCGAATTCGCGTTGGCTCCGGCGGCGTCATGCTGCCGAACCATGCGCCGCTTGTCGTTGCCGAACGCTTCAAAATGCTGGAAGCGCTTTATCCTGGGCGCATTGATCTAGGCATTGGACGCGCTCCCGGTACGGACCAGATCACGTCCTTCGCGTTGCGCCGACGCCAGGATATTCGTGAGGACGATGACTTCCTGGAGAGGCTTCAGGAATTGCTGTTCATGGAGGCGAGGGCGTTTCCGGAGGGGCACCCGTTCCGCACCATTAGCGCCATGCCCTCCGATGTTGCGTTGCCGCCGATCTGGCTGCTCGGCTCGAGCGATTACAGCGCTCAGCTTGCGGCGGAGATCGGCGCTGGGTTTTCGTTCGCGCATCATTTCGCCAGTCATGATGCAGCTCATGCAATGCGTCTCTATCGGCAACGCTTCAAACCATCAGCCGCGCGAGAACACCCCTATGCCATTCTCGCCACGGCAGTCGTTTGCGCCGATACCGATGCGGAAGCCGAGCGGCTGGCCACCACGGTCGATCTCAATTATCTGCGCCGATCGCGCGGCGAATACCTACCGTTTGCGAGTCCCGAAGAAGCGCTGGCGCAATCCTACAGCGAAGCCGATCGCGAGAGCATCAGACGCAATCGCAACCGGCTGTTTGTCGGCGGTCCGAGGACGCTCAAAGATCGACTCATGCCGCTGATCGAAGCGACCCAAGCCGACGAACTGATGGTGACATCGGCTATTTTCGATCACGCCGCGCGCAAACATTGCTACGAGCTGATCTCGGGCCTGTTTGCGCTCACGCCATGAACAATTGCTCACGGCTCCGGATCAAAATTGCGTGCTTTTTCCGTGGCTAAGCGATCCAAGCTCAATCGCTTTTTCATCGATCGCTTCCACAACGAGGCGCGCTTCCTCGACCAGCGACGGCCACAGCTTGTCTTCGGCATTCTGGCACAACTTCGCGACGAGCTTTGAGTTTAAGGACGGCGAAAACGCATGCCGACCCAGACGGTAGCGGGCCATGGCTCGGGCCGCGGTTTCGATACGCTTATTCGGACTGTGACTCATACTTGACGCTCCAACTGGCGCGCATTGGTCGTGAGTCGGTGCGTTGACGAAAGTCGCAAAGACGACGCAGCCGTTCTTCGCTGTGGACGAATTAAGACAGAAATGTGCATGCTAGAATATCGGGCGGGAGCTTTGAGCCCATGAAAAATGCGGCTCAGAACCGAGATTGGGGTCCCTACCGGATCTTTATAAATATTCCATAATATACCTTATGCGAATTATGGATCCGGCTTCGGATTGGCGCGGGTTTGCACCCGTGTTGCCTACCCCTGGGCGCACAGAAAGCGGCTTGTCCGTGGAACGCGTTTAGCGCATCAAGACGCGTCATTTCAGGTCGGGAGAACTGCGGATGGACGATGATGCAAGACGCGCGCTCGAGCAGGAATTCGACGTACTGATCGCCAGAGCCGGCGCGGTCATTCCGGCCGAACGTAAGGCCGGCGTCATGATCGGCTACGAGGATCTTCGACAGATGACGGCACTCCTGCGCCAGCCGCGATCCGCCGCAAGCGAGCCGTCGAATGTTTACAGCCTGAAGCCGAAAATTCGAGGCGCCTGAATATGCCGGCGCCCGAATTGCTCCACGAGCTTTCAATCGCCGAGGCCGGCGCCTTGTTGCGATCCGGTAGCCTGACAGCGCGTGCTCTGACCGAGCACGCGCTTGGCAGGATCAGTGCCTACGATCCAGTGTTGCACAGCTTCGTCCTGATCACACAGGAGCGCGCGCTGGCGGACGCCGATCGCGCCGATCGCGAGCTTGCATCGGGCATTGATAGGGGTCCCCTCCACGGCATTCCCTATGCCCTCAAGGATATTTACGAGACGGCCGGCATTCGGACGACCTGCCATTCGAAGCTGCTGCTCGATCACGTCCCATCAAACGATTGTTTTGTAGAGGCAAAGCTGAAAGACGGCGGAGCCGTCCTGCTCGGCAAACTTGCAACGCATGAGTTTGCGGTTGGCGGCCCAAGTTTCGATTTGCCTTTTCCTCCCGCGCGCAATCCCTGGAATCGCGATCATTTCCCGGGAGGATCATCGTCGGGCTCAGGGGCTGCTGTTGCGGCCGGGCTCGTGCGCATGGCCATGGGTTCCGACACGGGGGGATCGATCCGGGGACCGGCGGCTTATTGCGGCACCATCGGCCTGAAGCCAACTTACGGCCGCGTATCGCGGAGAGGGGTCTTCCCCCTCTCCTACACGCTTGACCATTGCGGTCCGCTGTCGCGCAGCGTCGAAGATACCGCACTCACCATGCAAGTGATTGCGGGACATGACTCGCTTGATCCGGCAAGCGCCGACGTTCCTGTCCCGGAGTTTGCGGCCTTGATCGGAAAGAATCTCAACGGCCTCAAGATTGCCTATCCGCGCAACTTCTTCGTCAATGAAGACGACACGTCACCAGAGGTCGTTGCAGCAATCGACGCTGCTGTGCAAACAATTGCGCAGCTTGGAGCGGATATTGAGGAAGTCACTACATTTCCAAACATCGCGCTCTTCAATGCATGTGGACGTGTGATACTGACCGCGGAAGCTTATGCCATCCACGAGCACGATCTTAAAACGCGCCCGATGGATTACGGACGTTTTGCCTATCAACGCATGATGCCTGGCGCGACCCTGACAGCCGCAGACCTGACACAAGCATTCCGCCTGCGCCGGGAACTTGCATCGTTCATTAATGACGAAATTCTGGGAAGGTTCGATGCAATTGTCACGGCAAATGCATTAGCCCCGGCAATCAGGCTGGACCAGTTTCCACCCGATGCCTCCTTTAAGATTTCGCATCATACAATGCCCTTCAATGTAACGGGCCACCCTGCGCTTGCCATTCCAACTGGATTCTCGAAAAGCGGACTGCCCATCGGTATGCAGATTGTCGGGCGCCCGTTCGATGAACCAACCGTGCTTCAGATTGGGGCCGCTTATGAAGCGGTTGCTTCGTGGACCGCGCAAAGACCCGATCTGAAACAGACCATCGGGGCTTAATCAAGGAAAGCAAAGTCGATGAAAGCGTCGCGTGATATTGCCGACCTGCTTGCGATCATGACGGCGCTGCGGACACCGGAAACCGGATGCCCGTGGGATCTACAGCAAAATTTCGAGACAATCGCACCTTACACGATTGAAGAAGCCTACGAGGTCGCGGAGGCGATCGCCCGCGGCGATCTCCACGACCTTCGCGAAGAGCTGGGCGACTTGCTGTTGCAGGTCGTGTTCCACGCGCGCATGGCGCAAGAACAGAGTGCGTTTGATTTTGGGGATGTGGTCCAGGCAATCACTGCCAAACTGTTGCGAAGGCACCCTCATGTATTTGGCGAAGCCGGTCGCATCCCGGTCGAACGGGTCAATGCGAATTGGGAACGAATCAAAGCCGAGGAGAAAGCGGAACGTGCTGCGGCGCGGGGATCTGATTTGGAGACCAAATCCACCGGTGCCCTCGCCTCTGTTTCCGCCGGGCTGCCTGGATTGCTGCGCGCTCTCAAACTGCAAACAGCTGCCTCCAAGGTTGGGTTTGATTGGAACGATCCCATGGCCGTGCTGGCGAAAATCCGGGAGGAAACCGACGAAATCGAAACCGCCATGGCTGAGGGGCATCGCGGCCAAATTGCCGGCGAAGTCGGCGACCTTCTATTCGCTGTTGTGAATCTCGCGCGCCATGTCGGTGCGGACCCCGAGACGGCCCTGCGTTCTACAAATACCAAATTCGAACGGCGGTTTGCTTGGATTGAACAAGCTTTGGCGGCCAAGGGCCGGCTTCCGCAAGAGGCAACTTTGGAAGAAATGGACGCGCTTTGGAACGAAGCCAAGGCCGAGGAAAGAAAAGCGGAAAACTCAAATCCAAAAATGCAGATTCAGTGAAGGCTTGAGCGCTGCGCCGTCTCTTTTGTTTTCGCGAGGTGACCGAATTTATTTTGTACAATAGCGGCCTTGGTCGGATCGACGCGAACCGTCACTGCGAAGCTTCCATCATCTTGCAACGTTTTTTCGATGACTTCCGTATTGCGATGGAGCCAACTTATCCCGGCCCCATCGGCCACATCGAGAATGAGATCCAAGACAACGCGTTTCTGCGACAGGCGGTTTTCAATAAACGCAACGAGATGTTCCTCCCCTTCCCCGGTCAATGCGGAAACCAAGACAGGGCAATGATCAGCATCCCGGCGCGCCGCGAGATTTTCAATCTGAATACGTTGTTCGGTCGTTATGCTGTCAATCTTATTCCAGACCTCGATGAGCCGGGCCCGATCCTCAGGATCGACATCCAAGGCGCGAAGGACTTCTTCGACGTCATTGGCCTGCGCTTCGGTATCGGCATGAGAAACGTCACGCACATGCAGAATGATATCGGCTTCGACGACCTCTTCGAGGGTGGCACGGAAGGCCGCAACCAGCATGGTCGGCAAGTCAGATATGAAGCCGACGGTATCTGAGACGATCACTTTGGCGCCATGCGGCAAGGTAATGGCCCGCAATGTCGGATCAAGGGTGGCGAACAGCATATCCGCCTCAAGCACCTTTGCTCGCGTAAGCCGATTGAACAGTGTCGACTTGCCGGCATTGGTGTAACCAACCAGCGCAATGATCGGATATGGGACGCGTTTGCGGCTGCGCCGATGCAACTGACGTGTGCGCTTAACCCGTTCAAGATCGGCTTCAATCCGCGCAATCCGCTCCTGAATCTGGCGCCGATCGGCTTCGATCTGAGTTTCTCCGGGGCCGCCGAGAAAACCGAACCCGCCGCGTTGGCGCTCAAGATGTGTCCAGGAGCGGACAAGCCGACTTTTTTGATAAGTCAGGTGCGCGTGTTCGACCTGAAGCGTGCCTTCGCGGGTGCGCGCGCGCCGACCGAAAATTTCAAGGATCAATCCAGTCCGATCAAGAACTTTGGTATTCCACGCCTTCTCAAGATTGCGCTGTTGGACGGGGGAAATCGCGCAATCCATCACCACAAGATCGATCTGCAGGCTTTTGGTCATTCCGGCAATTTCATCAACCTTACCCTTGCCGAGATAAGTTGCTGGCCGGATTTCAGAGACGGAAACAACGCCTGACTCAATGACATCAAGATCGATTGCCCGCGCCAGGCCCACAGCTTCGTCAAGACGCGCGGTTGGGGAGCGAACAGAGCCATTTTGCCCGCCGCCGGCAGTCCCCGCCGAGCGTCCGCGCAGGTAGGGCCCCACTACCATCGCCCGCCCACTCGCCTGCGCGGTTGAGTCCGGCATCAGGCGGTCCGAGCCAAGATTACGACGTCGCTGCTCCAATCAGGCCTTTTCCGTAGCTGGGGGCATCTCGTCGCCACCCTCAAACAGCTGGACCGGATGGCCCGGCATGATCGTCGAAATGGCATGTTTGTAGACGAGCTGCGAATGACCATCCCGTCGCAACAAAACACAAAAGTTATCGAACCAGGTCACCACGCCCTGTAATTTGACCCCGTTCACCAGGAATATCGTGAGTGGCGTCTTGCTTTTGCGGACATGGTTGAGAAACGTGTCTTGCAGG
>DATAIA010000352.1:0-2476 GCA_036262895.1 Xanthobacteraceae bacterium | reverse complement strand
GAATGACACCTAACCCAAATGAGGACATCGATCAGGTTGCGCTTGATCGCTACGGTATCGAGCGAGTGCCGGCCGATGTCTTTTACTGGGGAGGCTATCGCTACTCCAACGCTCGGGACGCGATCGCCGCCGCCAAACGGAGCGCCAAGTCATGACCCGCATCCTGCTGCTATCCATGAAAGCGGGCGATGTCATGGCTGGATGCTTGCGCGAGAACGTCGGAGTTTCTGCGATTGAGCAGCTTGTGAGCGGCGGCGTTCGCCTCGTGTGTATGAGCAGCAATGGGGCAGCGCGCATGCGGATCGTGCTCAAAGCGAAGCTGATCCAGGGCGAGGTAGTGCGCGAGCGGTTTCGTCCCAGAGGAACTCCTCGCTAAGGTCACCCTCGGGCAGCCAGTCCTGACGGCGGGCCGCTGTTAGTCCCCAGCGAGCGACCCGGACGCAACGCGATGATAAAGCGTCGGGATGCGAGCTCGCCGATCGGGAGCTGATGTCCGCTTTCCACCCAAATGCGACATTAGCGGCTTAGGTCCGATTTTGACCCAAAGCGGACTCTTCGGCCCTCAATGCCTGGGCACGAGAAGCACGAGCCTGAGCGTAACCGTGGAGGGCGGACGGAGTGAGTTCGCGCCACGGCAGCATAGCCTTGGTCGCCCACCCTTCGACGGTTCTCCGTGGCTTCTTTCCTGACGCCGTGCCATGGTCGCATCGGGAGAGGTCGCCGCCATGACCCAGTCAGTGTTGCTTATAGCAGGTACTGCCCTTCTAACCTGGTTCATCATGAAGTGGGTTCGATCCAGCGCGGATCGTCCGCAACGCCTGTCGGCCCAGGAGAGCGAGGCTGAGCGCGCCAGAGACGTCGGTACGCAGCTAGAGGGCGCACGAAATCAAGCGAGCGTTGCTGAAGTAGAGCGTAACAAGCTGGCGCTCGCGAAGGCCGTGAAGGCGGCGTTGTGGGTGACGGAAACCCGCCTAAACACTGCGGTTCCTGAATTGCTGAAAATGGCGCAGCTATGGGCAGGAAAATCGAGCACACGCGGCAAGAAATGGACGCCCCCAAATGGCGTGACCAACATCGAAGGGCTCGACAATGCAGCTGCGCCTTGGGCCTCCTGGAGCTTCGATGGCCATCATTGGCGTATCGAAGGTGAGTGGCAGCCTTCCGCCCTCCCCGAAGAGATCGAAGGCAATGTCGGCACGTTTAAGGTTCTTTTCGACCGTCTGCTCGTTCTCGACATGACGATCAGCGCCGCGGACCCACATGTCCTCTGGGTTGATGCGCTTACCGTTGGGCCTTGGGTGTCCGAGCTACTCGCCTTTGCCGGGGCACGAACATCCGACGCAAAGGCGCGTTCCAGTGCTCGCTCCGCACGCAAGAACCAAAAACGAGCGGACAATATTCACTGGTCTTGATCCGTCGAGCGGTAGCAGCGAGGTCTCCCTTCGACCCAAAGCTGACTCTGGCGTCCGCTGGATAACTGCGCGGTATGGTGAGGGCCGCGTCTGGCGACAGCGCGGCCCTGAAGGTTACGCTTAGTGCCCCAGCGCCACGGGCGCGAAGTTGGCATGGACTAGCATCCATTTGCCTCCCTGTTTCACATACACCCGTGTGGACTTCGCGAGCGACGGCGCGATCTTGCCATCGGCCGCGCGCCTGAGTCCCGCGAAATTGTAGGTCAGGACAGCAGTGTCGCCGTAAGTCTGAACTCGGGCGTTCTGCATGTCGGAATACATCGCCTTGTCGTTGGGGGTGACCTCGCCCATGCGGGTGGACATCGTCTTGCCCACGAGCAACGTCGGGAAGTCCCCGTTGAACTCCGTATAGTCTTCGGCAAGAGATGCGTTCTGCTGCGCCATCGGCTCCCCAGCAATTTCGGACGCCCATTGAGCGCGCGCCAAGGCCATGATTTCCGCAGATACCTGCGGATTATCAGACGCTTGGGCAGGAGCGCTCACAAACAGCGCGCCGGCAATGGCAAAAGCGCTCGCGCCGCGCGCGAGCTTCCCTAGAATAAACATGGTGCATTCCTTTGATTGGACCGAAGTAGGCTTGGTCCGAGCAGCGGCAAGTTCGTCGCTTGCCGCCGCCCGGACCAGAGAAAATTCTCAGCCCGAACGATTACGCAGACTGTAGGTTGATGGCGCAGACGTCGCCGCTGCCATTCTTCCCCATTTCGTAAGAGAGGCGGCGCTCCGTCTTCGGGGTCGTCGCATTGCCCCACTGCACGGCGTTTTTCTCAAAGCGGAGCTCGTCGCCGCCGGCTTCCGGCTTGATGGTGCCATAGCCTTTGGATTCGTCGAACGACTTCACGGTGCCAAAGAGTTTCATGATGTTGTCCTTCTTTGCCGAAACGGCCGTCATTGGCCGTCTCGCGGCTAAGAGGCGTCAAAGATGGGAATAGGGTGCGCCTTAGCGCCCGAGACCGTCGATAGCGACTGGTAGCGCCCTTTACATGGGGAGTTGACCTTCACTTACG
>DATAIA010000351.1:0-7777 GCA_036262895.1 Xanthobacteraceae bacterium | reverse complement strand
GCTATCGGTCACTGTGCCGCCCGCTCGTGAGGCACGGTAGCTTATGAATCCACCCCCCTGCCGCGAGGCTTCAATAATGCGGCGAATGGTCGGAAAGCCGGTGGGGTCGGTCGAATCGATCCGGTTGGTGCCTTCCAATTTGCGATTGAACTGCACCATCACCAGGCCGTCATAGCGATGCACGAAATAGTAATAGTCCTCGCCGAAACGCAGCCGCCATAACTCTTCACGGGCTTCATGTTGGGCTTGCTCGCGGGTCAACTGGCCGGATTTTTCCTTCTGGTACCAGCCCTCGACGATGTGCTTGGCGACCTCGACGTGCTGCTTGAGCGACTCTTTGCGGTCGTCAATCAGATTTTGGTGCAAGGTGGCAAGACCAAACCACATCAGCGCGCCAAGACTTTTCAGCAATACCGGGATGAACAGCATCAATCGTTGCGAAATCGACAATCGTTTCAACATGTTGCGCCCGCCAAAAATAAACGCGCAGAGATGGAATTGAATCGCGCGAATGGTCCCCGGACTCAACCTACAGATGGCGCCTTTCCAACCGATTAAGGTCGGTTGAGGGGCATAGAAATATCGCGCCGAGGTCTACGCAGCTCATTTCGAAGGTGATATGGCGTGGCAAAGGCAGGCCGGGGTACGGGAACAAACGGCCGCTCGCTCAAGGTGTAAAATTCGGCATTGCTAGCGAAAGTGCGTTTTAAAACACCGCGCCACGGGCACTGACCGGCCACACGCTTTCAACGCGCTCGTTTCGATATCCGACAAACCAGTCATGAAGATTGACGGTCGGGTCGCAGTGGCCGGGGATCAGTTTGATTTTGTCTCCGACCGATAATCGAGTGTTTCCCGCAGTAACATTGAGCTGTCCGTGTTCATCCGAAGCACGGGCATAGCTCACGCCCTCGATGCCGGTAACGCGCGGCATGCCGGAATCAACACTCAATGATTTGAGCCCCGCATCGACAACAGCGCGTTCACGCATGGGGCTGCTCATAACGGTGGTCAACAGAAACAGCGCATTCTCGAATTCGGACACAAAATTGCCGGCGCGGTCCTTGTTCTGTCCGTAGTCGGCATCCATGAAAATATACGAGCCGACCTGCAGCTCGTTGTAGACCTTACTGGCGATTTCAAACTCGAAGGTGCCGGTTCCCGCGCCTGCAACGGTTTCGCATGAAAGCCCGGCTTCGCGCAGCAACCGGAGGGTGGCTTGGACTTTTTCCGTGGCGCGCGCAATTGCAGCGTGCCGTTCCTCATAAAGGCGGAAATGTTGCGCGGACCCCTGATAGGCTTGAATGCCGGCAAACCGCAGTGCGGCATGTTTTGCAATCGCGCCGGCAAGACGGACAACATCGTCAGGCGTTTCCACGCCGCAACGGTTGGCGCCGACATTCATTTCGACCAGCACATCGATCGTGGATCCAAACATTGCCGCAGCCGCAGCAAGCGCCTCGACATTGCCGGCGTCATCAACGCAAACCGAAACCTTGGCGCGTCGGGCAAGCGCGGCAAGCCGCTCCAGCTTTTTGCGGCCGACAACTTCGTTGCTGACAAACACGTCGCGCACGCCGCCATCGACCATGATCTCGGCTTCCGACACCTTCTGACAACACACGCCAATCGCGCCCGCCGCGATCTGCATATTGGCGATCGTGGTGCTTTTGTGGGTTTTTGCATGAGGGCGCAGGCGAATGGACGTATGCGCGACCTTTGCCTGCATGCGGGCGATGTTGCGTTCGAGGGCGTCGAGATCGATCAGCAATGCCGGCGTATCGACTTCGGACAGAGGCATGCCGACGGTAGCGGGGGCGGAGAGCATTCGCCTTTACACATCCACGCTGGCGATGAGCGCGTTGTCCTGGATGAATTCACGGCGCGGTTCGACGACGTCGCCCATCAGCTTGGTGAAGATATCGTCGGCTTCGTCGACTTCCTTGATCTTCACCTGCAGCAACGAGCGCACGTCGGTATCGAGCGTGGTTTCCCACAACTGCTCAGGGTTCATCTCGCCGAGACCCTTGTAGCGTTGCAGCGAGATCCCTTTGCGGCCAACAGCCATGACCGCTTCAAACAAACCGACCGGTCCGTAGATCGGCGTTTCCTCGCCCTTCCTGCGAAAGGCTCCGGGTTTTGCGTAGATGTCCTGCAGAGAGGCCGCGAATTCGTCGAGCTTGCGCGCCTCGGCTGAACCCAGCAACGCCTGATCGATGATTGCCGCTTCCTTGACCCCGCGCACGGTGCGCGAGAAACGGAATTCTCCGTCAGCAAACGTGCCTTCCCAGCCCCGCTCGGTTTCCTCTGAAAGCGCATCGAGCCGCCGCGCGATATAGTTTGCGGCTTGTTGCGCAGTCTGCGGATCAGTCGTGATGCCGGGCGTGAGCACGCCAGCAATGGCTGCTTGTTCCACCACCTTGCGATCGTAGCGGCTATGAAGCCCCATCAACGTGCCGCGGATCGCGCGCGCGTCGTCGACAATTCGCCGCAAATCGCTCCCGGCGCGCTCTTCACCTGAATGCACGCGCATCACTGCTTCATCGAGGCCGCTCTCGATCAGATAATCTTCAAGCGCCCGCTCGTCTTTAAGGTATTGCTCGAACTTGCCGCGCGCGACTTTATAGAGCGGCGGCTGCGCAATGTAGAGGTGCCCGCGCTCGATGAGTTCCGGCATCTGCCGGAAGAAGAAGGTAAGCAGCAGCGTACGGATGTGGGAGCCGTCGACGTCGGCGTCCGTCATGATGATGATTTTGTGATACCGCAGCTTATCGGGGTTGAACTCCTCACGCCCGATGCCGGTGCCAAGCGCGGTGATCAGCGTGCCGATTTCCTGGCTGGAAAGCATCTTGTCGAAACGGGCGCGCTCCACGTTGAGGATCTTGCCGCGCAACGGCAGCACCGCCTGGAATTCGCGCTTGCGCCCCTGCTTTGCGGAGCCGCCTGCGGAATCGCCCTCGACAATGAAGAGTTCGGACTTTGCGGGATCGCGTTCCTGACAATCGGCCAGCTTGCCTGGAAGCGAGTTGATGTCGAGCGCGCCCTTGCGGCGGGTGAGTTCGCGTGCCTTGCGGGCGGCTTCGCGTGCGGCGGCGGCTTCCGCGACCTTGCCGACAATTGCTTTCGCCTCGGCGGGATGTTCTTCAAACCACGCCTGCAGCGCTTCGTTGATGACGCTTTCGACCACCGGGCGAACTTCGGAGGAAACCAGTTTGTCCTTGGTTTGCGATGAGAACTTCGGGTCCGGCACCTTGACCGAAACCACCGCCGTCAATCCTTCCCGGCAGTCGTCGCCGGTCAGCGCAACCTTCTCGCGTTTGGTAATGCCGCTTGCATCCGCATAAGCCGTGACCTGACGCGTCAGCGCGCCGCGAAATCCTGCAAGGTGCGTCCCGCCATCACGCTGCGGAATGTTGTTGGTGAAGCACAGGACGGCTTCGTGATAGCCGTCGTTCCAGCACAGCGCGCCTTCGACGCCAATGCCGTCGCGCTCCGCCCGGATGACAATCGGAGTGGGCACCAGCGCCTGTTTGTTGCGATCGAGATATTTGACGAAGGCTTCAATGCCGCCCTCATAGCGCATCTCTTCGCGCTTTTCGACCGCATGGCGCATATCGGACAGCACGATTGTTACGCCGGAATTAAGAAACGCCAGCTCGCGCAAGCGATGCTCAAGGGTCGCCCAGTCAAACTCCGTCATGGTGAAGGTTTGCGGCGAGGGCAGGAATGTCACCTCGGTGCCCTGCTTGCCCGGCGCATCGCCGATGACGGCAAGCGGCGCAACGGCTACGCCGTCGCGAAACTCCATGCTGTGTTCCCTGCCGTTGCGCCAGATCGTCAGACGCAGCGACGTCGACAGCGCGTTCACAACGGAGACGCCGACGCCATGCAAGCCGCCCGATACCTTGTAGGAATTCTGATCGAACTTACCGCCGGCATGAAGCTGGGTCATGATGACCTCGGCGGCAGAGACGCCTTCCTCCAGATGAATATCGGTTGGAATGCCGCGCCCGTCATCGCGTACGGTGCATGAGCCGTCGGGATTGAGCGTGACCGTTACCGCAGACGCGTGACCTGCAAGGGCTTCGTCGATTGCGTTATCGACGACCTCGTAGACCATGTGATGCAGGCCCGAGCCGTCGTCGGTGTCGCCGATATACATGCCCGGCCGTTTGCGAACCGCATCGAGGCCTTTGAGGACCTTGATTGATTCCGCACCGTAATCGGAAACGGCTTTTTGCAGGGCAGATTCTGGCATCAGCTGACCTTCGAATCGTGAGGGGGTAAAGTTGTGCAATTATGGGCTTGGTTTGGCACGAAAGAGGGGCGCCGTACAGCCCAAATTGATGCTTCATAAGTAATTGTTTTTATTTAGTTTTCAAGGCCTGTCCGGGGTCGCTTTGGGCGCTTTTTGCAGGGCGAATTCATGAAGCGAAAATTAACCCGTTTGGCTAACCGAAAAGCCGCTGAATGGAAGGTATTTGTAATCCACGTTCGAGGCTTTTTGAGGGGCGCCTTTGCGGTTCATCTTGATGCGATAGTCACCGCCGCGCCGGCCATCAGCGCCCCACTCCCGCGATTGACAAATTGCAGCGCGCGGGCGCTCCGCAGCATGGTGCGGGCCCGTTCAGCAAGGCCAATGTAACAAGCAAAAACCAGCGACAGCGTTGCAACGACAATCCCACACAATTCGGCATAGCCGATCGTATTGACTTGGCTGAGATCGAGCAGGCTTGGCAGCAGAGCAAGATAAAACGTCATCACCTTGGGGTTGCCCAGCGTCACCGCAAGCCCGCCCAGGAACGATCTAAATCTGCGTTCCTTCGGAACTTCAGTTTCGATCGTTCGCGCCTGTACAGGGGAGGTCCAGAGTTTATAGGCAAGCCACAGCAGATACGCCGCCCCTGCATATTTGATCATAATGAAGACGCCGTGGAAGGTCTGCGCAATGACGGCGAGGCCGAGGATCGCAACTGTCAACCAGAGCAGGTCGCCAAGGATAAGCCCCGCTGCGAATGCAACCACGCCATCGAGGCCCCGGCCGAGGACGCGGGCGACGAGCGCCGTAATACCCGGCCCGGGCGAGGCAACGGCTATGAGCAAGGCTGTGGCAAATAAGACGAGTGCCGCAGGATCCATCGGTGCTCCGTGGAGTTTGATATGACCTGGAAAGATCATACCGAAACAGGAATCATGGGCGTCGCGCGATGCGCCCGGGGCTGATATCGAAAATCTGAGCGCGATCGGCAATCTCGGCAAAGGCCGCGGGATCGGCACCCGTCATCCAGACTTGCGCGCCAAGACGTTCCAGCTCTCGATAGAGTGCTGCGCGACGGCTCGGATCAAGATGTGCCACCACTTCGTCAAGCAGCAGCACGGGCGCAAGGCCGGTCATGTCGGCAACAAGATTGACATGTGCCAGCACGAGCCCGATCAGCAGCGCTTTTTGTTCCCCGGTCGAGGCGGTTTGCGCGGCAATTCCCTTAGGACCGTGCACCACTTTCAGATCGCTGAGATGCGGGCCATCGAGCGTACGTCCGGCCGCCGCATCGCGCGGGCGTGTTTCTTTCAGGATTGCCCGATATCGATCTTCGACTTCGATTGCCGGGGTCGCAATGAGCGCATTTTCCATCCAGCCTTCGAGCGCGATTCTGGCCCAGGGGAAAGGCGAGGCATCGTTCTTGCGCAGCTCAAGCATTGCCGCTAGGCGCCGCGTGGTTTCCCCGCGCCCGGCCGCCACGGCAACGGCAAGCTCCGCCGTCTCGCGTTCGACGGCATCAAGCCAATGCGGATCCGGCTGAGACTGCTCCAGCAACCGATTGCGCGAGCGCAGCGCACGTTCGAGCGCGTGGATCCGGCTGCCGTGTGCGGCGTCAACCGCGAGCACCAACCGATCGAGAAAACGCCGTCGCTCCGAAGCAGGACCGTTGAAGAGCGCATCCATTGCCGGAACCAGCCAGATCACACTGAGATGATCGGCAAACATTGCGGCGGACGCGACCGGTTCACGATCGATCCGGCATTTACGTGGGATCGGACCACCCTCAAGACCGACAGGCTCGGTCCCGGTCCCGAGCGTCGCCAATCCCAAGGCGCCTTCAATTTCCGCCGCCACCGCCCAGCCGCTATCAGCCTTTTGCTCGGAGCTGCCGCCCTCGCCGTCCGTTTCCCTGAATGCAACATCATCAAGAGTGGCGCGCCGCAAGCCCCGGCCCGGCGTCAGGAACGAAATCGCTTCGATTAAATTGGTTTTGCCGGCCCCATTGGGACCAACGAGCGCAACCAGTCCCGGCGCGGTCGTGACGCTCGCCGCGCGATAGCTGCGGAAATTGGTTAAGGTCAGGCGGCGGATGATGGCAGCGTTCATCGTCTCATCCTCGATGAACGATGGATGTGCAGGGATGGGCCCATGCACAAGCCGGCAGCAAACAATCGCGTTTCATTCGGCTTGACGCGAAACCATCTGAAAGGCGCGTCACACCCGCATCGGCATCAGAACATAAAGCGCGCCCTGCGCATCCTTGTCCTGGATCAGGGTTGGCGAACCGGGATCAGCGAGCCTTAGGACTGCGACTTCGCCTTCGATTTGCGCCGCGATATCGAGCAGATAGCGCGAGTTGAAACCGATATCGACAGGGTCAGCGGCATATTCGACTTCGAGCTCTTCCGTCGCGTTGCCGGAATCCGGATTGGTGACCGACAACACCAATTTGCCCTGTGAGATCGAGAGCTTCACAGCACGCCCGCGCTCGCTGGAAACGGTGGAGACGCGATCAACCGCAGCCTCGAAATCCGATTTGTCGACGATCAATTCCTTGTCGTTGCCGACCGGGATCACGCGCGCATAGTCGGGGAATGTGCCGTCGATCAACTTTGAGGTCAGCGTGATGCCGCCGATGGTGAAGCGGATCTTGGTTTGCGACAGCTCGATCATGACCTCCGCTTCCGCGTCTTCGATCAGGCGCTGCACTTCTCCAACGGTCTTTCTCGGCACGATGACGCCCGGCATTCCCGCAGCACCTTCGGGCGCAGGCAAGTCAACTTGCGCCAGGCGATGTCCGTCGGTTGCGACCGCGCGCAGCGAAACGGATTTGCCGCTGCCGGCCGTGTGGAGATAAATGCCGTTAAGATAGTAGCGGGTCTCTTCGGTCGAGATCGCGAACTGCGTTTTGTCGATCAAGCGCTTGAGATCTTTCGCAAGCAGCTTGAAGCGATGGCTCATCTCGCCGGCGGCGAGATCGGGAAAGTCGCTTTCGGGCAAGGTCTGCAAGGTAAATCGCGAGCGCCCGGCGCGAATCGAGAGGCTTGTCTGATCGGTCGAGGTTTCGAGTACGACCTGCGCACCGTCGGCAAGCTTGCGGACGATATCGTGGATCATGTGCGCGGGCACGGTCGTCGAGCCGGCTGGCGCGGCCTCGGCGGCAACGGTTTCGATTACTTCAAGGTCGAGATCGGTTGCCTTGAGGCTGAGTTTGCCCTTGTCCGCCCGGATCAGCACGTTGGCCAAAATCGGGATCGTGTTGCGCCGCTCGACGACGCGATGCACATGCCCGAGAGATTTGAGGAGCGCGGTGCGCTCGACTGTGATTTTCATGGGAAACCCCGCTCACGATCACGTGGGCGCTCCCCGGTAACGCATTGGCCCGAAGACCCCACAATGCCCTGCGCGGGATTAGATCGCGCTGGGGGAGAGAAAGTGGCGCGTGAGAGAGCAATAAGCAAGAGGCGAGAACATTTTCCCAAGGCAGGAGCCGCTTTTTTTGCGTGCCAAAGTCGA
>DATAIA010000350.1:0-8665 GCA_036262895.1 Xanthobacteraceae bacterium | reverse complement strand
CCAATACCCATTTCATCAGGCTCGCAACCGGCCACCGCGAATCCGCGGAACACGCCAAGCGGCTTGAGCCCGCGTTTTTCTGCAAGTTTGCTGTTCATGACGACGCAAGCGGAGGCTCCGTCGGAAAGCTGGCTTGCATTGCCAGCGGTGATAAAGCCGCCTTCGCGTACCGGCTTGAGCGTGGCAAGCCCCTCAAGCGTGGTGTCGGCACGATTGCCTTCGTCTTTGGTCAGGGTCACCGGCTCAAAACTTTCGGCACCGGTTTTCTTGTCGACAACCTTTTTGACCGAAGGCAGTGGCGCGATTTCCGCATCGAGCCGGCCGGCGCGTTGCGCGGCATCGGTTCGCTTCTGGCTTTCGGCGGCAAATGCGTCTTGCGCTTCACGGCTGATGCCATAGCGTGCGGCGACAATATCAGCCGTTTCGATCATCGGCATCCACATGGCCGGCTTATGTTGCATCAGCCAGTCTTCAAGAACAGCCGGCGTGCCGTCTTGAACAAGGCTGATGCTCTCAAGCCCGCCCGCAACAATCACGTCCGCTTCGCCCGACATGATGCGTTGCGCCGCAAGCGCAATGGTTTGCAGGCCGGAACTACAGAATCGGTTGACGGTGACACCTGAAACGGTCACCGGCAGTTCCGCGCGAATGGCGCAGAGCCGCGCGATGTTCTGCCCGGTTGCCCGTTCAGGCATGGCGCAGCCCAGCATCACGTCTTCGACCATGTCGGCTTCGAGACCGGCACGCTCGATTGCATTTTTGATCGCATGCCCGCCCAGCATTGCTCCGTGGGTGTTGTTGAATGCTCCGCGATACGCCTTGCCGATCGGGGTGCGTGCAGTGGAAACGATGACCGCTTCAGACATGTAAAGACCTCAACTGGGAAGAATAATTGATTGATCGGGTTGTGACTGATCCCGATGGGAAGCTTTCGAAATCACGCATTCTGCTCGAATGAGCGCCTCGCGGGAGAGTTTGCCCACGGCGGTTCGCGGTAAAGCGTTGCGCAGTTCAAGGGCGACCGGCATTTCCTGGCGGCCGATCTTGTCGCGGAGAAACCCCCGCAGCAATTCAAGCGTCAGCGGTGGTGCGCCGGGCCGTAATTTAACAAACGCCTTTGCCGCTTCTCCGCGGTAATCGTCGGGAATGCCGATGACGACTGCCTCCTCCACATCCGAATGTTCATAGATCGCAGCCTCGACGACAGCGGGATAGATTTTAAAGCCGCTGGAGATAATCATCTGCTTCTTGCGATCGATCAGGAAGAAAAAGCCGTTATCGTCCATGGTGCCGATATCGCCGGTCAGGAACCATCCATCGACAAAAGCCAGGGCACTTTCCTCCGGGCGGTTCCAATAGCCCTGCGTGACGTTCGGCCCCTTGATACGGAATTCTCCGGTCTCGTTAGGACCGAGCACACGCCGAGGGTCATCGAGCGCAACCACTTCAATTGTGATCCCTGGAAGCGGCAGGCCGATTGTGCCTGCCGGCAGTTCGCCCGCGAGCGGCAGATTGGTTCCAGCCGGGGAAGATTCCGTCATGCCGTAGCCGCCGCGTACAGGAACTCCGGTGATCTCCGTAAATCGCCGGGCGACTTCGGGGGGCAGCGGCGCGCCGCCGGAGGAGCAAAACCGCAGTGAGGAGAGGTCGCGCGATCTGATGTCGGGGTGCTGCAACAGTGCAATCCACATGGTGGGAACGCCGGGCAGGGCAGTCGCGCGTTTAACTTCGATATCGTGAAGCGTGGTCTCCACATCAAATCGTTGACGAAGCAACATTTCGTTGCCGTTTTTAAGATGGCGGAGCATCACGGCCGACATTCCGAATATGTGCGAAAGCGGCAGCACGCAAATCACGCGTTCCGGACCAGCATCGGGGCCACGTTGCGGGGCAAACCAGGCGTCATAGATTGAGGCCGCCGCTGTGAGATTGGCATGCGTGAGCATGGCGGCTTTTGGCGTGCCGGTGGTGCCGCCGGTGTATTGCAGCAGCGCGATATCTGCGGCGTTGATTTGCGGCCAGCGATTCGGAATTTGCACGCTTTCAATCAAATGTTTGAACGACAAACAGCGGGCGGTCTCATCAAATGGTTCAAGGAGAGCGGGTGATGGGCCGAACAAGTTTTCTTCGCAAACGATTACGAGATCAAGGTACCCGGCTGCGAGGAGCTTATTTGCCGTGACCAAAAGGCCGCGATGATCCGTCGTCACCAGCGTCCGCGCGCCACTATCGTTGAGTTTTTGAATGATTTCACGCTCGGCATCGAGCGTGCTTAAGTTCACGATCTTGGCGCCGCAACGTGAAGCGCCGAACAATGCGATTGGATGAAATGGCGAATTGGGCAAATAAAGCGCGAGGGGCGCTCCTTTGCCGATTCCGAGCTTGAGAAAACCGGCGGCTGCCTTGCGCTCGAGTTCTCCGAACTGCCGATAGGAGAGCTGGCAGTCGTTGAACTCGAACGCGATTCGATCCGCATGCTGTGAAGTTGCTCGATCTGACAGCGCCGGAAGCGTCGTTACCCCGATGGGGGCGTCCCAACGAACGCCCGGTGGATAGGAGCGCTCCCAGCGAAACGGCCGATCGGCATTCATCGTCATTTCCGCATTCTACTCATGATTTGGATTTGGCGACGAATGCACCGAACGTGCCGCCGTCGTTCGCATATTGTTTGATCAGGTTCGCGGGTTCGTGCCGGGGGTCGGACGAACGTGCCGCAAATTCGGCAAGACGGTCGCGGATGTAAGAAATGCCAACTCGGTCGGCATAGTACATCGGGCCGCCGCGCCACACCGGCCAGCCATAGCCGTAGATCCAGATCACATCGATGTCGCCGGAGCGAAGGGCCACACCTTCCTCAAGGATCCGCGCGCCCTCATTGATCATCGGAAAGATCAGGCGTTCGACAATTTCCTGTGTGTCGATTGCGCGGCGTTTGATGCCAAGGCGGGCGGACGCGGCAACAATCATCTGTTCGACTTCCGGATCGGGGAGCGGCGTACGTGCGCCGGCTTCATAGCGATAGAACCCCTTTCCGGTTTTTTGACCGAAGCGGCCGGCTTCGCACAATGCGTCCGCGATTTCGGCGCGCGCACCTTGCGCCTTGCGCATGCGCCAACTCACGTCAAGACCGGCAAGATCGCTCATCGCGAACGGTCCCATGGGGAAACCGAATTCGACGATTGCGCGATCGACATCCTGTGGCAGTGCGCCTTCAAGAAGCAAGCGTTCGCCTTCAATCGAACGCGCCCGCAACATTCGGTTTCCAACAAAGCCATGGCAGACGCCAACCACCACCGGCACTTTGCCGAGCTTGCGCGCCACTGCGATCGCGCTTGCAAGAACGTCGGGTGCAGTGGCGTCGCCGCGAACGATTTCGCAAAGTCGCATTATATTCGCCGGACTGAAAAAATGCATGCCAAGCACCGATCCCGGGCGCTTGGTGGATTGTGCGATCACATTGACGTCGAGATACGAGGTGTTGGTTGCAAGCACCGTTTCGGGTTTGGTCAGCCGGTCGAGGTCGCCGAACACCTGCTTCTTGATGTCCATTTCCTCGAAAATCGCTTCGATCACGATATCGGCTTGGGACACCGTATCGAATGCCGTCGATCCGGTGATCGAATTAATGCGACGCTCCATTTCGTCTGCGGCCAATCCGCCGCGCGCCGCTGTGTTGCGATAGTTTTTTGTAATGGTGTCGAGGCCACGGTTCAGCGCCTGTTCGCTGGCTTCGATCACAGTGACCGGAATGCCCGCATTGGCAAACGACATCGCAATGCCGCCGCCCATGGTACCGGCGCCGATGACGGCAGCGCGCGCGACCTCGCGCGGCTTGATCCCGGCGGGCATGTCCGGAACTTTCGCGGCCTCGCGTTCCGCGAAAAATATGTGGCGTTGCGCTTTTGATTGATCGCCCTCGCGCAGTTCCATGAATTTGGCACGCTCGCGCTTAAGCGCCTCATCGATTGGAACGTCAAGCGTCCAGCGCACGGCTTCGATACAGGCCAAAGGTGCGTCGAGGCCCCGGCTGCGCTTGCTCAAACCTGCAGCAATGTCGGCGAAAGCCGCAGGATTGGCGCGCAAAGGTTCAAGCTTGTCTTCCATATCTCGAACGCGCCGCAGCGGCCCCTTTTCGGCAACAACGCGTTCTGCAAAACGGATCGCGCCCTCGCTCAGATCGCCGGTGATGATTTCGTCGACCAGGCCGGCGCGAAGGGCTTCATCGGCCGTGATCGGGTCGCCGCTCACAATGATTTTCAGCGCCTTCTCAACGCCGATCAGCCGCGGCAGACGCTGGGTCCCTCCGGCCCCCGGAAGGAGACCCAGTTTGACCTCGGGCAAACCTAATCGCGTTCCGGGTGCCGCCACCCGGAAATGACAGGCCAAGCTAAGTTCAAGACCTCCGCCCAACGCCGTTCCATGCAAGGCCGCGATTACGGGTTTCGGCACGGAGTCGATGAGCGCGATCACTTCGCCCAGCACCGGCGATTGCGGTGGTTTGTTGAATTCGGTGATATCGGCGCCGGCAACAAAGGTGCGTCCGGCGCAAGCAAGGACAATTGCCGCGACGTCAATATCGTCGCGGGCGCGCTCAAATGCTTCAACCAGTCCGGCGCGGACCTCATGTTTCAAAGCGTTGACTGGCGGATTGTCGATGACAATGACGGCAATGGCGCCTTCCCGGCGCATACTTACAAGATGAGGCAACTCAGCATTCCTTGGGTTCGATCAGGTGTAGTTTGGGGCATGCCCTCCAATGCCGCAGCAGAACCTTCATGCCCGGATTTTGGGAGGCAAGATCAATTGCTGCCGACAGCGTCTCTTTGATAGCGACGCCGGTCAAGTGCGATGTGCGGGCGCGCGGTTTCGAAACCCACGGGTGTTTCTTTTCGGCGGTGCCGACCAAGCCCTCCGACGAGGGACGACAAATATGTCTTCGGTAGACAATATGCCTGATATCGGAGATGGTCCGCCCTCTCCGGCCATCACTAGTGCCGCCGATTTGAAGTTCCTACACCGGTTGCGGCAAACTCGTTTTAGGAACGTCAAATCGAAAGCGGCACTAGAATCATAGATTTACTAGTGCCCCTTTGTTTTCGAAGTTCGCGTAAGAGCGCGCTGCGGTGTATCACGAACTTCGAAAACGGGGCACTAGACCGGAAACGCGATAAAAATACGGTTTTGGAGACGCCAAAATGCCATTTGCCAGGGCTTCGTCAGCTCTTTCGCGCTTTACCGTACTGGACCTGACCCAGGTCAGGTCGGGTCCGACTTGTGTTCGCCAACTGGCAGACTGGGGCGCCAACGTCATCAAGATCGAGATGCCGGAAAATGCGGCCGCCGCGGGCGAACCGCTTGGTGGCCCGCGCGAGGGCTCTGATTTTCAGAACCTGCATCGCAACAAGCGCGGCATGACGCTTAATCTAAAGTCGAAGGAAGGCGTCGATGCGTTCCGGCGCATGGTCGAGTGCGCCGATGTGGTTGTGGAAAATTTCCGGCCTGATGTGAAAATCCGGCTCGGCATCGATTACGCAAGCTTGCGCAAGATCAATCCTCGGATCGTTTACGGCAGCATCTCCGGCTTCGGCCAGGACGGGCCCTATCGCGACCGTCCAGGTTTTGACCAAATCGCCCAGGGCATGGGCGGCCTGATGTCGATCACCGGTCAGCCGGGACAGGGTCCGATGCGGGTGGGGATTCCGATTGCCGATCTGACCACCGGCCTGTTTTGCGCCATGGGCATCATGGTTGCGTTGTTAGAGCGTGAGCAATCCGGCGAAGGACAATGGGTACAGACGTCGCTATTGCAGGCCCAGCTTTTCATGCTGGATTTCCAGGCCTCGCGCTGGCTCAATAATCATGAGGTCCCCAAGCAAGCCGGGAACAATCACCCAACCAGTATTCCGACCGGTGTCTTTAAGACCAAGGACGGCTACATCAACATCGCCACAACGGGCCAGAAAATCTGGGTGCGGATGTGCGAGGCAATCGGAGCGCAGGAACTGGTTGATCGGCCGGAATACGCCACTTCCGGGGCACGTTCGCAAAACCGCGACGCTCTCAATGCTGAAATCGATCGCTACCTTGCCGACCACACCAGTGCCGAATGGGTGGATCGCCTCAATGTCGCCGGCGTGCCCTGCGGCCCCATCTATTCAATCGATCAGGCTTTCGCCGACCCCCAAGTCAAACATCTCGGTATTGCGCGCAGCGTGCAAAAGCCGGACGGCAAGACGTTGCATGTCGTCGGCCAGCCCATCACGTTGTCGCGCACCGAAAGCACGATTGCAGTGCCGCCGCCTAAACTTGGCGAGCATACGGATGAAATTTTGAGCGAATTCGGGTTCAGGCCCGACGAGATTGCCGCGTTGCGGCAGGCAAACGCGATCTGACCAAACATTACGTATCTGGATTGAGGAGCGTGGTTCAATGACTGACAAAATGATCTCGCGCAAAGAAGGGCGCGTGGGATACCTCATCTTCAATAATCCTGCGCGTCACAATGCGGTGTCGCTTGAAATGTGGGAAGCGACCTCCCGGATACTCGATGATTTTCGTCAAGACGATGACATTCGCGTGGTCGTCTTGACGGGGGCCGGCGGCAAGGCCTTCGTTTCCGGCGCCGACATTTCAAAATTTGAGGACGAGCGCTCAACGCAGGAAGCGATTGCACGTTACAACGCGACGACGGCCACGATCTATGACGGCGTTTATCAGTTCCCAAAGCCGACCATCGCCATGATCCGTGGATATTGCGTCGGCGGCGGGCTCGGGCTTGCGATCTGCTGTGACATGAGGATTTGCACGGAGGCCTCGAAGTTCGCCCTTCCTGCGGTCAAGCTCGGCCTTGGCTATGACTATCCCGGCCTCAAGCGCTTTGTTGATACGGTTGGCCCCGCCTTTACGAAGGAAATCTTCTATACGGCGCGCCAATTCGATGCCGCCGAGGCCCGCGACATGGGGCTGGTCAACCGGGTCGTGCCGGATGGCGAACTTGAGGCTTACGTAAAAAATTACGCCGACACGATTGCCGGCAATGCTCCGCTGACGGTGGATTCAATCAAGTTCATCGTGAGCGAAGCGCTCAAGGGCGATAGTTTGGCAGATCGGAAGCAATGCTCCGACTTGGTCAAGCGTTGTTTTGCCAGCCAGGATTACATCGAAGGGCGAAAAGCCTTTATGGAAAAGCGTAAACCGGTCTTCACCGGTCGCTGATGGGATCGAGCGAGCCGGGTTGGAATAAAGTGGAGCCGGGGGTGAGACGTGGCATCGGTTGAATTGCGAAATATCGTCAAACGATATGGCACCAATACGGTGGTCGATAACGTTTCGCTTCGCATCGGGCACGGCTTGCTGGTGTGTTTGCTTGGACCTTCCGGCTGCGGCAAAACCACCACCCTGCGTCTGATCGCGGGATTCGTCGAACCTACCGAAGGCGAGGTGGTCGTCGGCGATCGGGTGATTTCTTCGCCCTCGCGCTCGCTCCCGCCCGAGCAGCGCAATATGTCGATGATCTTCCAGAGCTACGCGCTCTGGCCGCATATGACTGTGGCCGAGAACGTTGCCTATGGGCTGAAGCTCCGGAAACTGGATCGCGACGCCATTGCCAAAAAACTCAAGGCGATCCTTGCGACCACGCGCCTGGAAGCGCTGGCCGAGCGTTATCCCGGCGAACTTTCCGGCGGTCAGCAGCAGCGTGTAGCCCTTGCCCGCGCGCTGATTGTTGATCCGGAAACGCTGCTGCTTGACGAGCCGTTGTCCAATCTCGACGCCAATTTGCGCGAGGAGATGCGATTCGAAATTCGGCGGCTCCACGATGCTTATCGCTACACCACGGTTTACGTCACGCATGATCAGTCGGAAGCCATGACAACGTCCGATCTGATTGCCGTGATGAACGGCGGCAGGATCGATCAGCTTGGAACGCCGCAGGAAATCTATGATCGGCCGCGCTCGGAATTCGTCGCGCGCTTTATCGGCTCGAGCAATGTGCTTCGCGGCAGGACTCTCGATGATAGCCGGTTCGAAGTGGCAGGCGTGCCTGTCCGCTGCGCCGGAGCCCAACTCAAAACCGGTGGCGATGCCGCAATCTCGATTCGCCAGCACGAGTTACGGATGTCGGCGACAAAACCGGCTGACTCTGCGGAAAATGTTTTAACTGCGACGATTGTTCGTCAGGCGTTCCTCGGCGATACCCGCCACTATGCGGTGGAGATCGCGGATGGAACGCAATTGCACATTGTTGCCTCGCCGGATCAGAATATCGCGCCTGGTAGCGCGGTGTGGCTGCACTTGCCGGCGGAGCGATGCTGGGTGTTGGCTGAGTAAAACACGCGACTGCGTGCAAGAAGAACACAGAGGAAGCATCAAGGAGCGTAGCCATGTCAATCACGAGGCGTAGTGTTCTCAAGGGAGCGGCCGCATTTGCAGCGGGTGCTTCGATCACATCTGTTCGTGCCGAGGTGCCGGCGTCTCCGGTAACGCCTGACCTGATTGCCGCGGCGCAGAAGGAAGGCAAAATTGCCTGGTACACATCGGTCGATCTGCCCGTTGCTGAAAAGCTCGCGCGGGCGTTCGAGGCCAAATATCCAGGCATTGCCTGTCGCGTTGAACGCTCGGGCGCCGAGCGCGTGTTCCAGCGCATCGGCCAGGAATATTCCAGCAA
>DATAIA010000349.1:0-2904 GCA_036262895.1 Xanthobacteraceae bacterium | reverse complement strand
ACGCAGCGCCGCCGAGAAAGCCGGCGGCCCGCTTGCGCTCGCGGCGGCAGCGACAGCTGCGGGTTTTTTTGCATTTCTGCCGACACCCTATCGCGGGCTTGCTGAACTCGGCCAGATTGCAGGCGTCGGCATGTTGATTGCTTTTGTGACCAGCGTGACCGTCCTCCCGGCACTGCTGCGCCTCTTTAATCCGCCCGGCGAACCCCACCCGATGGGATATACGTGGCTGGCGCCTGTCGATCTGTTTTTGGAGCGGAATCGCGTCTCGGTCATTGTGCTGACAGCACTTGCCGTCATCGGCGGCGCTCCGTTGCTGTTTTATCTGCACTTTGACTTCAATCCGTTGAATCTTCGCAGCTCCAAGGTCGAGTCCGTTTCCACGTATCTCGACCTTATGAAAGATCGCACCATCCCCATTAACTCGATCGAATTTCTGGCGCCTTCGCTAGATGCCGCACGCGGAATCGCCAAACGCATTGCAACGCTGCCGGAAGTTGCGCAAATCAATACGATCGATACGTTCGTGCCGGGCGAGCAAGAGCAAAAACGTGCGATGATCGAGAAGGCTGCAACGGCACTCGATGCTGCCCTCAATCCGAAAGAGACGGACCCTGCTCCGACTGACGCAGAGAATGTCGAAGCTCTGAAATCTACAGCAGATAGTCTGCTCAAGATTGCGGGAAATACGCCGGGACCGGCGAGCGATGCCGCCAAGCGCGCCGCCGGGCTTCTCAACCAGCTTGCGAACGGCGATGAAAAATTGCGTGAGCGCGCTGAAATGATCTTCGTTTCACCGCTTAAGATTGCGCTTGAACAACTACGGATGAAATTCAAGCCGGATAGCATTACTCTGCAGACCCTCCCGTCTGAAATCTCGCGCGACTGGGTCACACCGGATGGCCGCGCCCGGGTGCAAGCCGCGCCCAAGGGCGACCCCAACAACAACGCCGACATGCGTCAGTTCGTGCAAACCGTTCTCGCCATCGAGCCGACGGCTAACGGCCCCGCAGTTTCAATTCAGCTATCCGGCGATACGATCGTCAAAGCGTTCTTTGAAGCAGGCTTCTGGGCGTTGTTTTCGATCACCCTGCTGTTGTGGATCGCGCTGCGACGCATCACCGACGTTCTGCTCACCCTGGTGCCCCTGCTCCTCGCCGGCGTGGTCACATTGGAAATTTGCGTGATTATCGGGCTTCCGCTCAATTTCGCGAATGTCATTGCGTTGCCGCTGCTGCTCGGCGTCGGCGTCGCCTTCAAAATTTATTACATCATGGCCTGGCGATCTGGGAAAACGCGGCTGTTGCAATCAACGTTGACACGCGCCGTCACCTGCAGCGCACTCACCACTGCAACAGCTTTCGGCAGCCTGTGGATGTCCAACCATCCCGGCACCTCAAGCATGGGCAAATTGCTGGCATTGTCGCTTCTTTGCACCATGGCGGCAGCGGTGCTGTTTCAGCCGGTGCTGATGGGACCGCCGCGCGAGCGCAGAAAGCGCGCCTGACGCCCTCTTATACTCGCCGGGAATTATCGCGCGCGTTGCGCGCCTGAAGGGGCTGGAACCGGGCGGCTCGGCGCAGGGGCCGGTGGGCGTGCGGCAACCATCGGGGTCGCGCCTGGAAACGTCGGGTCGGGCAACTGCACCCGCGTCCAATCCTCTCCACCGCAAATCAACCCACCGAATACGCAGCCCTCAATCCGCATGATGTCATCGCTTTTAAGGATGAGGTGTGACGTGTAGATCTTCCCATCCTTGGCATTATACACTTCGCCATCCCAGCGGCTCTTTTGCACGTCGTATTTCATCTCTGTCAGGATCGGCAGCCCCATTATGGGCCGGGCGCGCTTCGCCGGATCGGGGTTGTTTTCGTCAACGGCGTTTTGCGCGCCCTCACCACCCTTGGTCCAGGCAATAATGCCGCACAGCACATCCTTCGGATCGGCGCGCGATTCGGCAGGTAAATCCACCTTCAGATCGAAGCAGGGCGCGACACGAATAAGCGCCGTACCGTCATTGACCCGCCAATCGCCGGTGGCATCGACCGCGCGGACAGGCACCGTCATCGAAGCCATGGTGAGCACCGCAAGCATGGACTTGATCATGATCTGCCTTAAAACCTCGAATTCGCCGCGGATGTTCCTATTTCATTCGAATGGGGCCGCACTATTGCCAAACCGTGGCGCCGGAAAGGGTTAACGCCTGACAGCATATAAATGATAGCCGATTCATTTTCATCAATGCCATTGCCGGGGAAAAACTATCCAGCTAATCCCAAGCAGCACTGATGGAGCCGAAAAACCGGCATGGAGAGACGCATGAGTTTGGATATCGCATCGCTTTTCGCTGAACGCGAATCGGAGCGATATAATATGCACACGCAGCATCTAAACGAACAGATGGTGCGCGTGCTGAAGACGATCGGCTTCGATGTCGGCTTCCGCCGCGGCGAAGGTCAGTACCTGTTCGATCGCGAGGGCGCCCGCTATTTGGATCTGTTGAGCGGATGGGGCGTCTTTGCGCTGGGGCGCAATCACCCGGCTGTGCGCGAAGTCCTCAAGGCATCGCTCGATCAGATGTTCCCGAACCTCGTCCAGATGGATGTCTCCGTCCTTGCAGGGGTGCTGGCAGAACGTTTGCTTGGGCACGCGCCCTATATGGAGAAGGTTTTCTTCAGTAATTCCGGCGCAGAAGCCGTCGAAGCGGCTGTCAAATTCTCGCATGCGGCAACCGGCCGCGATGGCATTGTGTATTGCGGTCACGCATTTCACGGACTGACCTATGGCGCGTTGTCGCTCGTTGGAGATGCCATATTCCGCGATGGCCTCGGTCCGCTGCTGCCCCATTGCACGGAAGTCCCCTTCAATGACTTGGCCGCCCTGGAGCGCGCGCTTTCCTCACGAACA
>DATAIA010000348.1:0-3148 GCA_036262895.1 Xanthobacteraceae bacterium | reverse complement strand
CGATGGAACCGTGCTTCGAGAGATCATCCGCTCCCGAGGGCCGGACGTACAACGCGCTGGTTCGATTTAGCGCGCGACGGTCTATTAGGAACGAGGCAAACCTGCACGGAATAGACCGCTAACAAGAAACGGGCACGGGACACCAGCAATCATGCCCTCAGCGTCTCGCCTTTGCCTGATACGCTCCCGTCAACCAACCGCAAAGAGTCGGGGGCTTGTCGTCGCAGATCAGTCATTCGTTCGGAGTAGAATGTTGCTGTAGTTCATCTTTACTGTTTGGTAGCACTCACAGGCCGTGTCCCGGAGTGCGGCCTTGTCAATGATTTTGATATGACCTCGCGCGTACCGGATTAATTCGGCTTTTTGCAAGGTTCGGGCTACCAAGGTCACGCTCGTACGTCGGACGCCGAGCATCTGTGCGATGTACTCTTGCGTCAGCGGCAACTCGTCGCTGCCGCACAGATCCGCCGCCCGCAAAAGCCATCTGGCGAAACGGCTCTCAATCACATGCGTTGCATTGCAGGCAGCCGATTGCTGGGCCTGCGCGAACAGCGCTTGCTCATGCGCACCAATGAGTGAGCGCATATTCGGGCACTCATCGAGTAGTTTTCTCAGTGGCTCGATTTCACTGACCAGGCAATCGCCGCGGATTTGAACTATGGCCCGACTGAGCGATCGCCGGCCGCTCAACGCGGCCGCCGCACCGATCACGCCGTCACGTCCGACCATCGCGGTCTCAACTACTTCGCCCGTGGAGAGGGGGACTACGAGCGACACGACGGCATCCGTCGGAAAATAGACCGCGTCTATCGTATCTCCGACATCGAATAGGATCTGTTGCTGCGAGAGCTCAGCTGGCTGCAGATGAACCTGCAGCGCGCTGCGCTCGTTGTCGGGTAGAGCCTCCAAGAGGAGGTTCGTGTTGAACGGCATCATTGTCCTGCTTGCGGGCGGGAGCACTACCGGCTCACAGCCGTTGATGCCTGCGGAGGTCCCTGTCCGGCGACTTTCCGGCGAAAGTCCTGAGCTGCACGGGGCTTATCTGTCCGGTTCCGCCGATCACGGAGCAGGAACCCGAATAGTCGACTGACGCCCGGTGAATCGCAAGGAAAACGTCATTCGACTTGAACGAGAGTCGCAAATGCGACATTGTGAGGGATCGCTAGGAGAACCCTTGGGCACTGGCGACTGAGAGCCACGAGCGCTCCCGCCTAGACGGGAGTTTCGATGTGTCAGCCCAAGATGAAATACCGGATCTGGCAGCATGGTCAGGAATGGCGCTGGCAGCTTTTTGGCCCGGACGCTGTGGTCGTTGCTTCCGGCGTTGAGAATAGCAGTCGAGCGGCTCGGACGGCGGCATTTCGCTGGTGCCTTAGGGCACAAGAAACGCCGCCTGAGACCCGCTAGTTAGCGAACATCATGGCCCGATATTATTTCACCTTGCACGGCTCCGGCGCCGAAGATCTCGACGGACAGGATTTTCCGACCGACGAGGCTGCGCGGGAAGAAGCGAGGGCGGTCGCCAGGGATCTTTCGCAAAATAGAAATCCCGCGACGAACGAGAAGATCGTGGTGACGAATGCAAAGGGCGAAGTGATTCACGAGGAGCCCCTGTTCCGACGCTAGTCTGGCGACGGGCCGTCCGTAGGTCGTTCGGTGTCTCGTCCTTCTGCACGCATGCCCCGATACGATCAATCAGGCCGGTCACTTCGAAATGGCCCCTCTAACCGGCTCCTCTGAAATTCTGCATCTGTCCGATGTGAATACTGGCCGCTGAAAATCTGAAGTAATTTCCCTCGCGTGTCGGGAACGTAACCGATATGGTGGTGTTCACTCGGTACAGTTGAGGATCGCTCCCGTCTGGATAGACGGCAGATCCCGCAAACCTGCGAAAAAACTGAGAGAGGCCTATGCCGTGGGACGAGCAGAATACTGCCGTCAGCAAGCGGCGCTGTGCCGGGAAATGGCAGCGCAGCTGAGCCTGCTGACGGATGCTGAGCGGATGAGAGATAACGCACGCGCCTACGATTCCGAGGCTGATCGCATCGATGCGGCATCCGAGCGCGATCGGCGCCGCGAGCCGAAAGCCCTAGGCTGAGACCTGAGCAGGGTTGCTCCGTACTCCATCTGAGGGACTGACATGTACCTCTATCATTTTCAGGCAAATGGCTTTCGCCACGGAGCGAATGAGTTTTGCGTCGATGCGGCCGCCGCGGAGCGCATTGCATTCGAGATATTCCTCGAAATGTCCGCATGCGCAAAACGGGTGGTCGTCGTCACCGTGACCAATTTCGATGGAACCGAGATCGCGAAAATACCGCGGCTGACCAGGTCCGACATTGCGGATTTGTCGGCATCGCCTGCCAACGAGCGGTAGGGACGGCTCACCAATTGATGCCGCACCTGGCGGGGGCCGACCGACGCGCCGTCGAGGCTTATCGAGCTTCAGCATCGGAACAGGCGGCTGCGGAAGCGCCGCCCAACGCGGCATTTCGCTGTAGTGTCAGCGGCCTTATTAACTCGACTCGCCCGTAAAAAGAGCGCAGCTTGCTGGGCGCTGCTTTCGCTTGTAGGGGGAGACCACGGCCATGCAGCGCTTCATTCACGACGAGAACATCAGGCGCTTCAAACAGCTGCTCGAACGCACGACCGACGAGATCGAGCGGCAGCGCATCTTGGGATTGCTGGCTGAGGAAGACGCTAAAGTTGGGCCGGACGAGGCGACCGAGCATAAGCAGAGTACCTAAGGAATTTCCCGGAATGGCCAGAGCCTAGTGGCTCCGCGATTTTTGGCGGATGGAAGATTCCGCCGCCGACGTCCCTGACTCGACCGACCTTGAATGCGCGCGCTGCGGAAGCTCGACCCAGCTCGTGCGCACAACGCCCGGCTTAGGCCAGTTGTTACCGGAATTGCGAACGTACAAGTGCCCTCGTTGCGGTCAGGTCGAGACGCACGAAGCCAATTGATCTAAGACGAGCGCGGTAATGGTCACCGCAGAGCGGCAGCTACACACTGTCCCCGGGCATTCTGACGTGAGCGGAAGTGGGCCTTAGGTCCGCTCCTGGCCCGAACCGGACCTGCGGAACTATCTCATCGTCGGTTCATCAGACAAGTCCGCGACGCGGGTAATCACATTGCGGATATCTC
>DATAIA010000347.1:0-16006 GCA_036262895.1 Xanthobacteraceae bacterium | reverse complement strand
GGTTCGCGAGCGGCCGGCCTTCCCCAGGGCCGGCCGCACCCCTGTTGGAATCAAGAAAAATAAAACTGCAGCTTGGCTGGGTTTTTGCTCGATCCATCTCGCACTCAAAGCCTACGCCGGCCATCATACTTTCCAATCATGACAGCACTCACCCTACACAGGCGTGTTTGTGCTTGCCGGGCGCGATAGTTGCGCGAACGCCTCACCCAATCCGCTTAAGTCCCTTCGCGTAGCGCTGCCAATTCTGAACATAGTGCCGCGCGGCGCGACCGAATTGGGCGACGGCATTCTCATCAAGCGTACGGATGGCCCGCGCAGGTGAGCCGACGATCAGCGAATTGTCGGGAAACTCCTTGCCTTCGGTCACGAGTGACCCCGCGCCGACCACACTGCTGCGTCCGATCTTCACGCCGTTGAGCAACACCGCGCCCATCCCGATCAAACTGTTGGCGCCAATCGTACAGCCATGCAGCACCACGTTGTGGCCGATCGTGGCATCAGGGCCGACGACCAGCGGAAAACCCATGTCGGTGTGCAGGGTGCAGCTTTCCTGAACATTGGAACGCTCCCCGATCTCGATCCATTCGTTGTCGCCGCGCAGCACCGAGCCGAACCAGATACTTGCATCGGTCTTGAGGCGGATGCGGCCGATAATGACAGCCGTATCGGCGATCCAATAACGTCCATGTTCCGGCAGTTCCGGCGCCTGCCCGTCCAGTTCATAAATCGGCATTTATGTCTCCGCGCTAGAGCATGATCCGGAAAAAGCTTGCACCCGCGCAGGCGGGTGTGGGAACCGGTTTTCCGAAAAAATCATGCTCAAAGAAAAGGATAGAGCGCGATAGCGATTCAACCTCTGAATCGCGCTCTAGTCATTTTGCGCGTGAGATTGCCTTTCGCTGCTTCGATAAACAAGCGCGGAAACCGATTACGCCGACAAGCTTGTGATCGCTTCCACGATCATCACAACGACCGTTCCGGACATTAGGCTCCACAATCCGGAGAGAACGGTGGCAAGCATCACGAACTGGAAGCTACGTCCCTCGATACGGCGACCGCGCACCGTATTTCGCATGATGATGAAGGGCGCGGTAAACACCAGAAACGGAACCGCCGCGAGTGCGACGATGCTCGGCCCTCCCTCCAGCAAACGGAAGCTCGCCGGTTGATTGGCCAGGATTTGGTAACCGCTCGCTAATAGCCCCGCGACGGAAAACCCGATAGCGAGCTCGAGAAACGACTGAATGGATTCCGGCGACATGAGGCCTCAACGCAACGCATACCAATGCTCACGCCCACCCATCCCAAATGACGCCGCTCTGCGCCAGCTTATCCTTAAAAAAGGGTAAATATTCCAGCGATTTCATAGGCCTCGCCGAACTATGCGGCATGCCGCCGCAAGCGAGGAACGCCACGGTGCACCCGTGCTTGTCCCCCCGCGGTGTGCAAACCCAAGCGGAGTCGACAATGGTTAGATCTACAATATTCGCCGCCATAGCTGCGGCCGCCACAACATCTGGATCGTTTGCGTTCCCAAGCGGCGCTTCAGCCCAGGAATTGATCGCCGACGTGGCCGGAGGAGTTCTCGCGGCGCCCGGGTTGGCCGCAGATGTCGTGATCGGCGCTCCGCCCTATGCCGGGTGGGGATACGGCTATGCGCCTCCACCGGCCCATCCTTACGCGCCTGGCTTCGCTTGGGGCCCAGGCTACGGATATACCTATGGCCGCACCTATAGCTACGGACCGGCTTATGCACCTCCTCCGCCCGTAGACTATTCCGAAACGACCTACGCGGCCCCGACCGCCACTACGACAACCACGACGACGGTCAACTCCGGGGTGTCCTACTGCGCCCAGAGATACCGATCATACGATCCCGGAACGGGAACATTTACTGGATTTGATGGCATCCGACGGCCCTGCCCCTAAACGTGGCAGGCCTCACCTGAATGAGCGGCTCAATCCCAGCCGCTCATTTTCGTTTATATGGAAGTGTGGACCGCAGCTCTGATTCCATATCCTTCGCAGATCCGGGGGCGCACCAGCCTGCCCGCGAAAACCCGCGCGCGCGCCGCTTGTCCCGTGGCGTCGTCTTTGCGCTGGCTATCTGTCTGACACTGGCCGCGGTTTCACTCACATATGTGGCGAATGCATTGTGGCCGCGCTGGCCGGGTGCAAGCACGATGCCCAACGCACCGTCATTGCCGATCACCATCGGCGGCACCGCCTTCAATGTTCCACCTGCCGCAATTCGGATTCCACTGCAGCGGCGGCCCGGTACGCAGGAGCGGATCGACCTTGCTTTCCTCTGGCCATCGCTTGCGCCGCCTGATCCAACCCCGCAGGCTCCACGACCAAGCAAGCCCGTTACCGGTGAGGCGCTAAACGCTCTTGATCGCGTCTTCATCACAGTCAGTGCGGCGAACTCCGAGATTCCGCCGAACGAACGGATGAAGGCGATCTACCCCCGTTATCTGGAAGACCGGCAATTGTCCGGTCCCGAAGGCTTGTTTGTCATTCCCTTTCGCGAGGGGACGCCCTATCAGCACGAGGATTTGTTCTTCGAGGCGGCTGCGCAAGATCACTTCGTTGCGCGTTGCACGCGACCAAATGCCGACATCACGCCGGGCACATGTCTGATAGAACAGCGGATCGGTTCCGCCGATATCACGATCCGCTTTTTGCGCGATTGGCTTTCCGACTGGCGCAAACTATCGAGCGATATCGATCGCCTGCTCGCAAAACTGCGATCATCCGGAAGTTAAGGCAAGGCCCGCGATCCCAAGGTGCGAGCCAACGGATCCGGCCTTGGCCGGCCCGATGACAGGCTCCGCGAGCCCCGAACGATGACGGAACGTAGTGCTGTTAAAAAACGACCGATTTATTCGAGATCCGTCTCGAGGATCGCCATCTGAAAATTGTAGGATCGATCATCGTCTTCATCATCGACAAACAACACGCCGATAAATTCATCGCCGATATAAACTTCCGCCGAGTCCGCCTTTTTTGGTCGCGGCACCACACGAATGCGGGGATTACTGAACAGGCGCTTGAGATAGGTATCAAGCTTGCTGATTTCCGCAACATCCACGATCATTCTCCCCGGCAAGTACCGGAGCGGCCGGTACATATAAGACAAACACAAGAAGCTAAACTCGAAGGCGAACAACAGCCGCCATCCTCGTCAACGTCTTGGAGATACTCGTAATCGGGCCACAAGGTCAACTTGTCCGCTCACGAACCAAGATCGCGCAGCATTTGATCCATGGCACGCGACGGCTCGGCGCACCCCGCTTCACCAATGATTTTCGCAGGCACCCCGGCAACGGTCACATTGTGCGGTACGGGCTTGATAACGACTGAGCCGGCCGCAATCCGCGCGCAATGCCCGACCTCGATATTGCCGAGGACCTTTGCGCCAGCGCCAATCAATACGCCACGTCGGATTTTCGGGTGACGATCGCCACTTTCCTTCCCAGTCCCGCCAAGCGTTACGCCTTGCAGGATGGAAACATCGTCGTCGATGACGGCTGTTTCGCCGACCACCAGCCCCGTTGCGTGATCAAGGAAAAGTCCACGCCCAATTTGGACGGCCGGATGAATATCCGTCTGGAACACTGAAGAGGATCGGCTCTGCAGATAATAAGCCAGATCCTTGCGCCCTTTTCCCCATAACCAATGCGCCAGCCGATGAGTCTGGATCGCGTGGAATCCTTTAAAGTAAAGAACCGGCTCCATATAGCGATGCGTTGCCGGATCGCGATCGATCACAGCCATGATATCGGCTCGGAATGCATCGCCGATGGCGGGCTGATCCTCTAACGCATCGGTATAGGCTTGCCGCAGCAGCTCCCCAGATACATCCGGATGGTTGAGCCGCTCGACAATGCGATGAATGACGGCGGCTTCCAAAGTATCGTGATGAAGGATCGAGGCAAAAATGAAGGTGGCAAGCTCCGGCTCCCGCCGCACAACATCCTCGGCTTCGAGCCGGATGCGCGCCCAGACCGGGTCAACCGTATCGAGCTTTTGCTTTACATGATGTTGGGCCATGGCGTTTCTCTATAGCCTGATTGCCGATATGGCGTTTTAGGACATTGTTCCCTGGGAATCCATAATCCTTGGTTCCCAAGCAGGATTCATGACGGAAGTATGTGCGCCCCATGACCTTTGCTAGAGCATGATCCGAAAAAGTGGTTGTCCGACAGCTTGTTGGTCATGGTTGATGCGCATTAACGATATTGGGGTGTAACAGGGCCACGTCGGAACCGGAATGAGCAATTTGTTTGATCGATTTGTTCAGTTCATTGGGTGACGCGAACCAGGAACTCATGGATCGCCACGGAGAACCGGTCGTTGCTGTCGCCCGCCACCATATGCCGCGCACCGGCAACATCGACATATTCGGCGTGCGGCACGATTTTGAGAAAATCGCGCACGTGATGCTCTTGAACGACTTCTGAGGATGCACCGCTCACCAGCAGCAATGGGACGGTGATCATCCGCGCCGCAGCTTCAAGTTCATCTCCAAATATCTCTCGTTCCGTGGCGCCACCGCGACGTGCTTCAATAAAGAGTGGATCCCAGTGCCAGCGCCAGCGTCCATCAGGATAAAGCCGCAGGTTTTTCTTCAGACCGTCATTCGACCGCGGTCGCGGTCGATGCGGTAAATAATTTGCAACTGCATCAGCCGCCTCCTCGACGGAGGCAAAGCCCTCTCGAGCATGCGCCCGCATGAACGCATGGATCTTTTCGATGCCACTGAATTCAACGCGCGGCGTGATATCGACGAGAACAAGAGCCTGAAAAGCGGATGCGCGCTGCTGGCGCGCCCTGTTGCGTTCAGCAAGCATCGATGCAATTCCCCCAAGGGACGCACCGATCATCACAGGCCGTTTGCCATGAGCTTGCGCGATCTCATCAGCAACAATCAAAAGATCGTCGGCGAAGTCATCGAATGCATAAGCACCGTTTGCCACCCATTCGGAATCGCCATGCCCGCGCTGATCGATGGCATAGGCCGTCATGCCCTCGCGGCCCAGTCGCTCCGCTGTTTTTCTCCAAGCGTGGCGGGTCTGCCCACCGCCATGGAGCAACAGCACGGGCATCCCACGATCGCCGAAGCGGTCGCCGACCAGTTTATGCCCCGACGCACCAATGAATTGAACAGATGTGGGCTTGATGTGCTGCGTCACGGACGCCGTTCAAGAAAGGCAAGTGCACCCGTTTTGAAAATTTTGTCGCCCACAGCCAGCATGTGGTCGCGACCGGGAATATCGAGCACCTCTGCGCCGGGAATGATCGCCGCGAGTGGCGCGGCAGGCCCGGAGACGGCATCCTTGGTACCCACGGCAATCAAAGTCGGCACGCTGATCGACTGCGCCTCATCGCGCGGCAAAATCTGGCGTGAACCGCGCAGACACGCGGCCAGTGCATGCAGATCGGATTTGGTCTGTTCGGCAAAGGCGCGGAAGATGCGGCCGGTTGGATCGGTGACATCGGCCAGCGACGGCGCTTCGAGTGCCAGCGCAATGTCCTCGCGAAGGCCTACTCCTTCCACCAGCTTGATGCCAAGCCCACCGATGATCAGCGACCGCACGCGGTCCGGGTGGCGTACCGTCAGGAAAGCGGAAATCCGCGCGCCCATCGAATAGCCCATGACATCGAACCTGGGCAGCCCGAGATGATCGGCAAGTGCGCGAACATCCTCAGCCATGAGATTGGTATCGTAGTCGGCCGGATCGTAAAGCTTTTCGGATTGACCGTGTCCCCGGTCATCGAGGGCAATCACCCGGCGCCCGGCTTTGACAAGGGTCGTAACCCACCCCGGCGCAACCCAATTGGCTTCCTTATTCGATGCAAAGCCATGAACGAGCACGATCGGCTCGCCCTCACCCTGGTCGAGATAGTCGAGACTGACGGATCCGTGGGAAAAACGTGGCATGGCCTGATCGAACGATGCCCGCGAACTTGCGAGGCTCACCCGGTATTAGCGCGTGGTTGCAACAGATGCCAAGTCCCATCGTCGAGTCTGACTATCAAGTCCAATACCACCTGGGACCGGGCTGTACATAAGCGAACTGACTAGGAATCGCGCCCCCTGATCGCTATGGTGCGGCGCGATTGAGCAATATCGGCGCGTCTCGCGCCGCAACCGACGGACGGCACCATGGCGGACCACGTCATTCCCTACTTTCACAACGAACTTGGCGTTTCGGCCATTGAGATCGGCGCCAAGGAATTCATGTGCATGGGAGCAAAGCCGCCCTTCGACCACCCCCACGTCTATCTCGACATGGGTGATGAAACCGAAATCGTTTGCCCGTACTGCTCGACACTCTATCGGCGCAACCCAGCCCTCCACGCGAATGAAGCTCGGCCGCCCGAATGCGCCTGGCTGGAACCGGTTGCCTAAAGTTCGCTTCGCTTGCAGCCTGAGGCCTGCCCCTATCCACTAATCTCGGGTTTACCCGAGATTGGAATATCAGATGCACAAGTCGGCTATAACCGGCTTGTGATGTGCTCGCTAACGCCCGCGCGTCGGGATAACGGCCGGGGGATCTAATGGCGCGTTCACGCACCATCGTGATTGCCGGAGCCGGAATTGGCGGCCTGACGCTTGCGCTTACCTTGGCGCGGGAAGGGTTCCGCGTTGTCATTCTCGAGCAAGCGCCCCAACTCGAACACATCGGCGCGGGCATCCAACTCTCTCCTAATGCCACCCGCATTTTGCTGGCACTGGGTTTGATGGACCGCCTCAAGCCGTTCGTCGTTGATCTCCAAGCAATCCAGATCCGCGACGGTCGGACCGCGCAGAATATCACCACCATTCCCCTCGGGGCATCCGCGGTCGCACGCTACGGCGCTCCTTATTGGATGATTCATCGCGCCGACCTCCAGGCCGTATTGCTCAGTGCGGTCGAAACAAATTCCGACATTGTTTTACGGCTTGGGACGAAGATTGAAGATTACGCAACCCATGCCCACGGCATTACGGTCCAGGCACGCGCAAATACTGGACCGTTCGACGAACACGGCATCGCTCTTGTCGGCGCTGACGGATTGTGGTCGACCGTCCATCGCAAGCTTGGAAACACACGGCCGCCCCGGCCGGCAAGACGGACTGCGTGGCGAGCCGTGCTTTCCGCCGATCAGATTCCAAACAATCTTCGCGATCATACGGGATCTCTATGGCTCGGTCCCGACGCTCACCTCGTGCAATATCCGGTAAAGGCCGGTGCTGCCATCAATATCGTTGCAATTGTCCGCGACACTTGGAATCGACCGGGATGGAACGCGCCCGGCTCGCGCGAACAATTGCTCAAGCGGTTTTCGCAATGGGCGCCCGAAGTCCGCGCACTGCTTGCGCTACCTGAGAATTGGAGCAAATGGGCGCTTTTTGATCGGGCCAGGCTGCGCGTGCCGGGACAAGGCCGCGTCACGTTGCTTGGAGATGCCGCCCATCCGATGTTGCCGTTTCTGGCCCAGGGTGGCGCGATGGCAATCGAAGATGCGGCCGTGCTTGCGAAACAACTTGGCGGGAATGCGGATATAGAAACAGCCCTTCGCTCCTACGAGACCTCGCGGCAAGCCCGCATAGCGCGCGTCCAACGCGCTGCCCGTCAAAACGGCACGATCTATCACTTGAAAGGCCCGGCCGCGTTCGCTCGGAATTTGGCGATCAAGCTGATTGGCGGAGAACGTCTGCGCGATCACTATGACTGGCTTTACGAATGGCCAATGAGCGATTGACCATGGCGGTCTCCATCAGGGGATCCGAACGGGCCCAACCACGTTGATGGATCGAAATCTGTGATGCCCGGTTGGAGAAAATAAATTGAGCATCAGCCCCGCCCAGCCAATTCTTCTCGGCGATATCGGAGGCACAAACGCCCGCTTCGCTATCCTGGAAAATGGTCGGATTGGCGGCATCGCTTCCATGCTGGTGAAACAATATCCTGATATCGGCCAGGCAATCGATGCCTTTCTTTCCCGCATCGGCCGACCGGCGGCGGAACAGGCAATTCTTGCTGTTGCCGGACCGGTCGAAAACAATTGCGGCAGGCTCACGAACAGTACGTGGCATATTGACGGCGCGGAATTGTGCAAACAGCGCGGGTTCAAGTCGGTACACGTCCTTAATGACTTTGAAGCAACTGCGTGGTCGCTGCCGGCCATTCCGCAAACCGATTTGTTTGTTATCGGAAAAGGCAGGCCGGTTCGCGGAGCGCCGATGATTGTGCTTGGACCTGGAACCGGTTTTGGAATAGCGTGCTACATCCCCTCGCCTCCTCGCGTGATCACGACCGAAGGCGGCCACGCAACCATTCCAGGCACCAACAAACGTGAGGACGTCATCATCGACTGGTTGCGGCAACGCTACGGCCACGTATCGATTGAGCGCGCGATTTCCGGGGGCGGTCTTGAAAATCTCTATCAAGCGCTCGCCACACTCGATCAGATTTCCGTTCCCGAACGCAGCGCAATGGAGATCACCAAAACAGGGCTTGAGGGAAGCTGCTCTGTCTGTCGCGCTGCCCTCGACCTGTTCTGTGCCATGCTCGGCACCGTGGCGGGCAATGCTGCTCTAAGCTTCGGAGCACGCGGCGGCGTCTATATCGCCGGTGGCATCGCCCCGCGTATCGTCGAGCATCTTGCCCGGTCGACATTCCGCGAGCGCTTCGAAGCCATGGGGCGATTTCGCGACTATATGGAACGGATCCCGACCAGTGTGATCGTCCATGTTGATGCAACCTTCGTCGGCATGAAAGCCTGGGCAGAACGCGCATGAACCGACACCCACGAGGATAGCCACTTGTAGTGACCTTTGCCGTATGGCATCCGACAATGGGTCGGACTTTATCTGACCAATAATTTCAACTCTACTCACTCCCGGGGAACGCCATGTTATTCGAAACGACGATTGCCGGCAGCCTGCCCAAACCTTCCTGGCTCGCCGAACCCAACAAATTGTGGGCGCCCTGGCGCTTGAGCGGTGCAGAACTCGAAGCTGCCAAGCGCGATGCCACCGTGCTTGCAATCAAGGAACAAGAGGACGCCGGCATCGATATCGTCGGTGACGGCGAGCAGTCGCGCCAGCATTTCGTTCATGGATTTCTGGAATTCGTGGACGGGATCGACTTCGGCAAGCGTGTTGAAATGGGCATCAGAAACGACCGGTATAAGGCGATGGTGCCGACCGTGACAGGCGCATTGCGTCTTAAAGGCCGCGTCCATGCAACGGAAGCACGTGTTGCGCGCGCCCATACCAGGCACAAACTGAAGATCACGTTGCCGGGACCAATGACCATCGTCGACACGATTGCCGACGCTCATTATGGCGATAAGGTAAAAATGGCGATGGCGTTTGCCGCGCTCCTCAACGAGGAGGCACGCGCGCTTGAAGCTGATGGCATCGACATCATCCAGATCGATGAGCCCGCTTTCAACGTCTACATGAATGAGGTCACGGAATGGGGCATCGAAGCGCTTCACCGCGCGGTTGAAGGGCTCTCCTGCACCACGGCCGTTCACATCTGCTACGGCTACGGCATCAAAGCCAATGTGGATTGGAAAGCCTCGCTAGGCGGCGAATGGCGCCAATACGAAAAAATCTTTCCCGCACTCGCCGCGAGCAAGATCAAACAAGTCTCCGTCGAATGCCGGAATTCCAAAGTCCCCCTCAGCCTGCTCTCGCAGCTCAAGGGCAAGGACGTGCTCGTTGGTGTCATCGACGTTGCAAACGATGAGATTGAAACGCCGGAGCAGGTGGCTTCGACCATCGAAGCCGTCATGGCGCACGTGCCGAAAGAGCGCATCATCGCATGCACCAATTGCGGCATGGCCCCCATGCGGCGCGACATCGCCATGGGCAAGCTTTCAGCATTGGCGGAGGGCGCCGAGCTGGCGCGAAAGCGATTTTCCTAAAGACCAGTTCCCGTCATCCTAAGATGGCCGCGTGAAACGCGGCCCTCGAAGGAATGACGGGTCTACACTCCAGGAACGAGCACGCATGCGCTGGTAACATCTGCGGCATGCAGACAAACGGTGGCCTTCGCGGGCACCCAGGCTTATGGTCCATCCCCTCGTCACCGCAATGAGCAGGTCAGCTATGTCCAAGACGCTTGTGCAGGAGCAGTTCGGCGCAACCGCAAAACATTATATAACCAGCAAGCCCCATGCTCAGGGCAAAAGCCTCGCCCGGATGGTGGAACTCGCCCAACCTCAACCGACTTGGCACGCCGTCGATATTGCAACCGGCGCCGGCCACACGGCTTATGCGTTTGCCCCGCACGTCGCGCGCCAGTGGGCAACGGACATTACCGACGAGATGCTTGATATCGTTCGGGACGAAGCGGCAAAACGCTCTCTCAAAAATGTTCGTACGGCATACGCAAAAGCCGAAGGGCTGCCGTTTGAAGATGCAAGCATCGACCTTGTGACTTGCCGCATTGCGCCACACCATTTTGACAGCATCCCGGCGTTTCTCGACGAAACTCATCGCGTTCTCAAACCGGGCGGCATATTTGTCGTGGTCGACAACGTCGTACCGGGCGGTACGGTCGGCGATTACATCAATGCGTTTGAGCGCTTCCGCGATCCAAGCCATCTGCGCGCCTGGGCGACGGACGAATGGGCGACGGCCCTGCGCGAGCACAATTTCAAGATTACTCACCAGGAAGAACTGCCAAAGTCGATGGACTTTTCAAGCTGGGCAGGCCGCCACGATGCAACGATGCAGGCACTGTTGCGATCGATGCTCATCGAGACAACGCCAGAAGTTAAAGCCGTCATCAAACCAGATGCAAAAGCAGGTCAACTCACCTTCTGGCTGACCGAAGCCCTGTTCGTTGCGCAGCGAAACTGAGCACTAGCGCCTCGATTACGTTCATCGGACGCCGGGATCGAAGCTTTGCTTGACCTTGATCAATGCATGGCCGCTGCCGGCTTGGTTGCGTTCCGAGTACACTTTACCCAGTGGGGGTAAATAAGCTCCAGGCGAGGACGTAATGCCAACAGCCCATCATGATCATAATTGTTGCGGCGGGCATGGTGAGCCGCAGGGCCACCGGGAGCGCGACCCCGTCTGCGGCATGATGGTGGACCCGCACCGAACCCAGCATCGCGCGAGCCCCGACGGCCATCCCTATTATTTCTGCAGCGCAGGATGCCGGACCAAATTCCTCGCTGATCCCGAGCGGTACCTCCAAGGACGCGCCAGTCCGCCGCCGGCGCCCAAGGGGGCGATCTATACTTGCCCGATGCACCCGGACATCCGGCAAGTCGGCCCCGGCTCATGCCCGATCTGCGGCATGGCGCTCGAACCGGAAATTGTATCGGAACAGACTGGCCCCAATCCTGAACTCGTCGATATGACGCAGCGCTTCTGGATCGCGCTCGCGCTTTCCGTACCGATCATCGTCCTCGACATGGGCGAGCATCTGATCGGAATACATCGATGGATCGCACAAACGACGTCCAACTGGATTCAATTTGCGCTTGCCACTCCCGTCGTCCTCTGGGCCGGATGGCCGTTCTTTGTTCGCGCTTGGGATTCGTTGCGCACACGTAACCTCAACATGTTCACACTCATCGCAATGGGTACGGGCATTGCGTGGGCTTACAGTGTGATGGCAACGCTCGCCCCGCAGATATTTCCGCCCACGTTGCAAACGCATGGCGGCGCGGTTGTTCCCTACTTCGAGGCGGCTTCAGTTATCACCGTATTGGTGTTGATTGGCCAGATCCTGGAATTGCGCGCCCGCGAGCAAACATCCGGTGTCATTCGCGCGCTTCTTAATCTCGCACCGAAGATGGCGAGACGTATCGCAAACGGCAGCGAAGAAGACATTTCGCTCGATGCGGTTGCAGTAGGCGATCGCCTGCGTGTTCGCCCAGGAGAAACCGTTCCGGTTGATGGAGTCGTAATCGAGGGACATTCGGCCGTCGAACAATCGATGGTGACCGGAGAACCGATCCCGGTGGAAAAGCACGCGGGCGACGCGGTCATTGGCGGAACTTTGAATACGTCGGGCAGCCTGGTGATCCGCGCCGAAAAAGTCGGCCGCGATACGTTGCTCGCCCGCATCGTACAAATGGTTGCGCAGGCGCAACGTTCACGTGCGCCGATTCAACGATTGGCCGATCGCGTATCCGGCTGGTTTGTGCCGTTGGTGATCATTGTTGCCCTCGCGGCCTTTGCTGCCTGGGCAAGCTTTGGCCCCGAACCGCGGTTCTCCTATGCGATGGTTGCTGCTGTCACGGTGTTGATTATTGCCTGCCCCTGTGCGCTTGGGTTGGCAACGCCAATGTCGATCATGGTTGGCGTGGGGCGCGCTGCACAGGCCGGCATATTGATCCGCAATGCGGAAGCGCTCGAACGCATGGAAGCGGTTGATACGCTCGTTGTCGACAAGACCGGCACATTGACTGAGGGTAAGCCCAAGCTTGTTTCGATTGCACCCGCCAACGGCTTTGAGGAGGCGGATGTACTTCGATTGGCTGCGAGCGTCGAACGCCCAAGCGAGCATCCGTTGGCGGCCGCTATTGTCGAAGCAGCACAAAAGCGCGGCATTTCACTGTCGGAAGTAGAACGCTTCGATGCACGGATCGGTAAAGGCATTGTCGGCACGATCGATCGGCAAACGATCGCGCTCGGCAATTCGAAATTTTTATCCGAAATGGGCGTCTCTACGGTTCCGCTCGACAACGGTGCGGAACGGCTGCGCGCCAACGGAGCGACCGTCGTCTATCTCGCTGCTGGCAGCAGCCTCGCGGGAGTATTGGCGATCGCCGATCCGATCCGCCCCGGCGCTCGGGCCGCAATCGCAGCGCTCAAATCAGACAACGTCAAACTTGTTATGCTCACCGGCGACAACGCTGTGACAGCCCAGGCCGTTGCGCGCGAGCTCGACATCGATCAGGTCGAGGCTGAACTCCTCCCCGACCAAAAACTCGCAGCGGTCAAAGCATTGATCAACAAAGGGCGCATCGTTGCGATGGCAGGCGACGGGATCAATGATGCCCCGGCATTGGCTGCAGCCTCGGTCGGGATTGCCATGGGAGGCGGAACAGATGTTGCCATCGAAAGCGGCTCCATCACGCTCCTTCACGGCGACCTCGCCGGAATTGCACGCGCGAGAGCCTTGTCAAAGGCCACGATGCGCAACATCCGTCAGAACCTGCTCTTTGCCTTCATCTATAATGCGGCGGGTGTGCCGATTGCGGCGGGCGTACTTTATCCTCTGCTCGGACTCTTACTGTCTCCGGCTGTCGGGGCGGCTGCGATGGCCCTTTCCTCCGTCAGCGTTGTTGTCAACGCATTACGCCTTCGCCACGTCAAACTTTGATCATCTGGAGTTTTGCATCAAATGAGGTCGTCCAATGATCCGCTTTTTACGGATTGCCTTGCTGTTTGTTTTCCCGGTCCTGGGTGCGCTACCAGCACCTGGTAACGATCTCGTTCCAACCGGAACTTTGCGCGCCACATTTCTTGCCGGCAATCCGGTACAGGCTGTCACCGATCCCAACACCGGAGCCATCAACGGCCCCGCGGCGGATCTGGGCGCTGAACTTGCGCAACGACTCAACGTTCCATTGAAAATGATTGGCGTCCCGACCGTTCAGGCCGTACTCGACAGTATCAAAAGCGGCAGCGCCGATATCGGCTTTATCGCGTTCGATCCGGTGCGCGCGGTTGAGGTCAATTTCTCACAGCCGTATCTCCTTGCGCACAACTCTTATGTGGTTCTGAACGGGTCGCCGATCCAGACGACAGCGGATATCGATCGCGCCGGAATACGGATTGGCGTGACCGAACGTGATGCCGCCGACTTTTTTCTCACCCGCGCTCTCAAGAATGCGCAGATCAAGCGCGTGCCCCCCGGCTCAATAGAACTCGTGACAAAAATGCTGGTGAGCGGCGACATCGACGCCTATGCAACCAACCGCCACCGCCTCACGCAACTGGTGGAGCGTTCAGCCGGGGTGCGATTGTTGCCCGATAACTTCTACGGCGTGCAGCAATCCATTGTGGTCGCCAAGGGAAGTGCCGCCCTGCTTCATCACGTGGATCAAATCATTGATGATGCTCGCAAGTCGGGCTTGATTCAGAAAGCAATCGTCGGCGCACGTCTTCAGGGCGTCGACGTTGCCCCGCCTCGTAACTAATAAATAAAATGAGATCGCCAGCGGCAGATAGTTAGTGCGTCAACGGCTGCATATCCTGGTCATGCGACGCCTCCGACGGCGGTGTGCCGCGAAGCACCCCATAAATTCCGCCCAGCATCGCGCCGTAAACCAGGTGCAGCACAAGTGTTACCGCTGACGCGGTGAGACCAATCCTGATCCCGAACATGCCGGACGTCAGACCTGCGACCATCAAAACCCATGCGCCGCACCCGAAGATGGAGCCGCGCATCCACGATGGTCCCCTCAGGTGGTCGTGGGCAAAACCAAATCCTACACCCCACACCACGGTTCCGACGAAGAAATGGAATAGCCACCCGCTCAGCGATGAACAGGCAGGCCACGCCGTCCTGACCAGGACGGCGACAGGATCGATCAGGATCGACAGCGCCAGCGTTGCCAGGAAGCCTGCAATCAGGCCCCGCCCCATTGTGTCCATGACTTTTTGTCCACGCAGATGCATGCAACACCTATCTGTTGCAGCCCCGCATGCATCGTCGCCCTTTTAGCGGCTGATGCAACCGCTCTCAGCGCTTGCCTGCTACGCAAACGACCTCGCGGCCAATTTTCCATGAAAAATCAACGAGCAAAACCAGCATCACAGCTGCGTGACCAGTATCAGCACTGGTCCTTGCCCATGTTGCTAAGCTGCTTCGCGAGCGCGACCGACACTGAGCAACAGCGTTTTGATCTGCTCGGGCGGAACCGGGCGGCTGAAGAAATAGCCCTGCACCTCGGTACAACCGGCGGCCCGCACCGCCTCAAGCTGTTCCTGTGTTTCTACACCTTCGGCCGTTGTCGTAATGCCAAGGCTATTCCCCAAGCTGGCAATGGTCCGAACAATGGAAACGGAATCGGTGCTGTTCGCCATATCCCCGACGAACGAACTATCGATCTTGATCTTATCGAAGGGGAAACTGCGAAGATAACTCAGCGACGAATGCCCCGTACCGAAGTCATCCATGGAAATGCTGGCTCCGAGACCACGCAATTGATGCAGCGTAGCCAGATTGCTCTTGTTGTTTTGCAGCAACACCGATTCCGTGATCTCAAGCTCCAAGCGATACGCAGGCAGACCGGATGAAGCTAATGCGCTCACCACCGTTTGCACGAGGTTGCGGCTTCTAAATTGAATCGATGACAAGTTTACAGCGAGCTTGAGATTGCTCGGCCAGCGCGCCGCCTCCGCACAGGCCTGACGTAGCACCCACTCGCCGATCGGAATGATCAATCCCATTTCTTCCGCAACAGGAATGAATTCAGTTGGCGACACGAATCCGCGCTCCGGGTGTTTCCATCGCAGCAACGCCTCGAGCCCACAAACCTCATTGCGACCGAGATTGACGATCGGCTGGTAGAACACCGAGAATTCCTCGCGGAGCAATGCTTCGCGCAGGTCAAGTTCCATTTGCCGGCGCGCTTTGGTAAGCGCATCCATCTCGGGTTCGAAGAAGCGGAATGTATTGCGCCCCTCGGCTTTTGCGCGGTAGAGCGCAATATCGGCATTTTTCAATAGCTGATCGGGATCGCTGCCATCGCGAGGCGACAATGAGATGCCGATACTAACACCCACGAACACCTGATGATCGCCGAACATGTAGGGCGCGCTGACCACTTCCACAATGCGCTGAGCAAGTGACGTCACCGCCTCCGGCTGACGTGCTGAAATTTGAAGAATGGCAAACTCGTCGCCTCCAAGTCGAGCGATTGAATTGACCTCGTCTTGCCGCACGCAACTACGCAGCCGTGTACTAACCGCCTTAAGTAATTCATCCCCGACGGGATGACCCAGCGTGTCGTTGACGTCCTTGAAATGATC
>DATAIA010000346.1:0-4556 GCA_036262895.1 Xanthobacteraceae bacterium | reverse complement strand
CCGCGCCGATGTCGTCACCTTCGCGCGCGAAGCCTCCGGCCTGCTCGACGTCGCCTTCGACGAGACATCGGTCGAAGTCGTCGCCGGTCATGCCGGCCCCGCCTACGGCGTCCCGCACGAAGCCACCATCGAAGCGATCCGCCTCGCCGGCCGGCTGGAAGCGCTGCCGCTCGATCCCGTCTATTCCGGAAAAGGCCTCGCCGGCCTGATCGCCCTGATCCGCCAGGGCCGCTGGCGCAACGATGAAGACGTCATCTTCCTCCACACCGGCGGCGCGCCGGCCCTGTTCGCGTATCAGAGTGCGTTGGGAATTTGAGGGCAGAGGCCTTGAGTGACCGAAGCAGGTCAGCCTTGCTGATCCTTGTTCGCAACCACTCATGCGTTTTAGCTCGCCCGGGCAATCGGTGTTAGTCTGCCCGCATGGCAAGACAAATAGACCTGCAACAAGCCAAGGCAGAACACTACCAATTTTGTTTGGATCTCTTCTTGCTGACGATGCGACCCTACATGCTGCAACTCGGCGTGTGGGACGAACACGAGCAACGATCGAGTTTCGCGACGCATTGGAAACTCGAAGAGGTGCGGATTATTTCCGTCGATGGCAATGATGCTGGCTGGCTTCAGGTCACTGAGTTGCCGACAGAGATACGGTTGCAGAAGTTTTTCATTCTGCCGCAATACCAACGATCCGGCATCGGGTCGGAAGTACTAAGCAAGCTGCTCGCGACGTGGACGCCCACAGGCAAGAAGATCGTGCTTCGGGTCCTCAAGAACAATCCTGCGCGACGTTTCTACGAACGCCTCGGCTTTACCGTGACCGCCGAAGCCGGCGTCGTGTTCAGAATGAGAGCGTAGCGGCACCCGAATGCCGGGTCGGCGCACAGGCCGACAAATCACCCCACACTCATCACCGCCACCGCCAGCAGCGCCAGCATCAATTCGGTTGTCACGAGTTGCACCGACGTGGTCGGGCGCTCACGCCATTTTGCGATCTTTTCCGGGAACGACAGCTTCGCATTGAAGAACAGCGGTTCATAGCCGCGCTTGAAGATCCTTGAAAATTTCGGCGCTAGCCAGGGCACGAACAGGCCGTGCATCACCGACGTCAGCACGACGAACTGCAGGAATCCGCCGGTGATGTCGTGGCGCACGAGTTTCAGCAGGAGGGCGGCGGCGACGAACGAGGGAAAGCCCTCCAGGATCGCGGTCAATGCAAAACCTTCGAGCCAGTTCTGCATCGATGATTTCGGGGCGGCGATCGCGTTCATGGCGGCGGGTCCTGCGCTTGGTGTGATGCGCAGGAGAATGCAAGAGCGGGAACGGTTACGCCGTGATGGAGATCACGCGGCCGAAAGTATGACCGGCAAATTCGCCATCGTCCCTGCGAACGCAGGGATCCATAGCCACCGGCAGACGTTTGCGAAGAATGTCTGCTGTCCTGCGCTATCGATGGATCACGCGGTATGGATTCCTGCGTTCGCAGGAACGACAACGATGAGCTCCGCCCTCACCCCGAGCGGCGGTTGCTGGTGTTCTGCGTCATGTTGCCGTGATCGCCCTGCTCGCGGATGTTGTTTTTCTCGTCGTCGCGATGGCCCTTGGTGGTGTCGATGGGAATGCGGGGCGCGCTGCCGGGGCCCTTATGGCTCTGGTTGTCTTCCGGGATAGGCGGTGTGGTCTTGGTCATTATCATCTCCGTTATCCAACGGAATGAGACAACGGGCGCCGCGGCGGAATCGTTCCCCAGGCACGATGGCGGCGCATTGTCGCCGGCCGGGAAAACCGGTTTAGTGCGGCGGCAATGGCGGCAACGGGGATCTCCTTGAAGGCAATCGGCGCGATCATCTTGCTGGCACTCGGCGGAACGGCAACTTTTGCGCAGGCCGGAGAAAAAGCGAAGGACAAGGAGTCCGGCGCGGACCGGCCGCTGCTCGCGACGTTCTGCGATGCCGCCGACATCAAGGGATCGGCCTGCCGCCGGGCCAAGGGATACCGCAGCGGCAAGCGGTGCGACGTCAAGCTGACGCCGGACCGCTATAGCGGCAAATTCCTGGCGGACAGCAGCACGCTTCTGATCGTCAATTACGAAAGCGGATGCGAGCCGCACGCCACGAATTTCGGCGGCGCCGTCATCTTCGAACAGAAGGACGGCGGCGTCAGTTTCAGGGGATACCAGCCCGGCTTCCAGGCCAATGATTGCATCACGCTTGCACGGAATGAGAAGCAGGACCGGCTGATCTGCATCACCGGGCATCTCGGCCAGGGGCATCTCGAATCCGGCGTCGCCGAGATGGTGTTCACACAGGATTTCTCCAAGCGCATCGATGTGTCGCTGAACTATTTCGTGCGCGCGGAAGACGCCATCGGCGCCTACGGCGCCAACGTCGTCGAATGCAAGGAAACGTCAGTCTATTTCGGTCTCGCCAAACTCGCCCCCGGGCACCGCCCCGATACCGTCGCCGTCGACATCGCTTATGCCGACAAGGAGACGATCCAGACCGCGTGCACCAAGGGCTTTCCGCGTCCGAAGGAGATCTTCGGTGAGCCCGGCCCGGGCGAGGCCTATGTCCCACCCGGTCATGAGAGGAACGCGAGATTCGTGATCGACCTCACGACCAGCAAGGCTGTGCCGGAAGCGGAATTCGGCAAGCCGTGATTTTTCCAAAACGGTAACGGGGTCCGACGATGGATCGCAGTTCGACGCGCTGCCGGCCAGAATGTCGCAGCTTTTGCAGATGCCGGTCTACTTTCAGAAACTTTTAATTCATTTGCCGATTGATCGCAGTGCGGTTCCATTCAAAATGATCAAACCGCAGAAGCGGAATCGAACACAGTCGGGGTAGGCGAATGACCGAGGCATCGAATCGCCAGTTCGTACTGGATTTTCTCAACACCCTTTATTCCGGCGACGTCGAGACGACGCTGGAGCGCTGCACTGACGACATCGAATTCCTCGCCAACGCGCCGATCGACATCCTGCCGCACCTGGGCCACCGCCGCGGCAAGGCCGAATTGCGCGAGATGTGGAAGGCGGTGCTCGCCCGCTATTCCGAACTGCGTTGCGAAGTGCCTTTGCTGATCGCAGAGGGCGACAAGGTCGCCGCGTATATGCGCGTGTTCTTTCGCAAGAGCCTCAATCAGCGCATGGTGCAGTTCGACATTGCTGGCTTCTACACGCTGCGCGATGGCAAGATGTGTCAGATCCGGGAAGTCATCGATACTTTCGATCTGGTGCAGCAACTGGTCGAACGCGACGTCAGCGCGCTCCTGACCGGCCGGAGGTCGAACCCTTAGCCGCGGGCCTCGTCGCGCGCAGCGCGCGGCGTCGGTGACGCACCTGCACAACAGAGTTGCAGGCCGGACGCTCCGCTCATTTTCCGCGCAGCGTTGAACCGCGTCCGGCTTGCCGTGACACATCACTAGGCTGGTTCTCAAGAACACGAACAGACGAGAAACGCGCTGAGCGCTCTGTCCGGTGCGGCGTTCACACCGGCGCCAGGTAACGGCATCGGCCCTGTTCCCAGGTCACAACAATCAAAGCTACGCGTTTTGAACGATATAGCGGCGGCCGTGGCATTTCGCGCCCCGCGCCGGCAGCCGCGAATCAGCAACGCCCTGGGGCTCCGGAACATCCCAATTCGCGACCGTCGCGTGTCGGTCCGCTGCATCGCCCAGGCCGTTAACCGATAGAAAATCCGCTGGAATCGCCGCAATTGTGCAATGCAAAAACGACGATTGTATTTCAGCCATCGTGCTCTATTTAAGGCTGCAACAGTGGACGGCATTTCAGCCCGGCGTCGAAGATGACGCTCATTAGGGCGTGATTGCCGTTTTTGAAAATCCATATTTCAAGGACCAACCCGAAATGACAGAGCATAGTCTCTGGCGTTTTTCGCGCGCGTTTCATCGCGCGATCAATGAGCGCCAGCCCGCCGATCTCGAAGCCCTGCTCGACGAGGACGTCGATTGGGCGATCTATGGACCGATCGACATGTACCCCTTCTTCGGCTCGCGTCGTGGCAGGGCGGCGGTGATCGACGTCATCCGGCAGATCGCCGACAATTTCCGTGTCCATCGCTTCGACCGTGAATCGATCATGCTGGGTGTGGATTCGGCCGCCTCGATGATGCGCTATTCGCTGACCGCGCTCGATTCGAACAAGCCGATTTCCCTGCGCATCGCCCACTTCGCCCAGTTCAGGGCCGGCCGCCTGACCAACTTCCGTGTGCTGGTCGATACCTTCGACCTGGTCGAGCAGACGGTGGGCTATCCGATCCAACTGCCGCGAATGGCGGGATAACGCGCGTCCGTGGATTCCTATCGTCATGCCCGGGCGCGCGAATCACATTCTTGCGCGTCCGGGCATCCACGTCTTCCTTTGCCAGCCCCAAGGAAGAGTGGATGGCCGGGCCACCTGGCGCGATCACGCGCTGTGCCCGGCCATGACGTCCACATCCGCGTTCGCGCCATAATTTTGCAACAGAGCGAACGCATTCTGGGCGTGAGTTGGAATTCGGGCGGGGCAATGATTCCCAAAATACGATTTGGCCGTGCGT
>DATAIA010000345.1:0-15550 GCA_036262895.1 Xanthobacteraceae bacterium | reverse complement strand
GCGGCGGCACGTTCGACGTTTCGATCCTGGAAATCGGCGATGGCGTGTTCGAGGTGAAGTCGACCAACGGCGACACATTCCTGGGCGGCGAAGACTTCGACATGCGGCTTGTCAGCTATCTCGCTGACGAGTTTCAGAAAGAACAGGGCATCGATTTGCGCCGCGACAAGCTCGCGTTGCAGCGCCTCAAGGAATCCGCTGAGAAGGCGAAGATCGAGCTGTCGTCCACCACGCAGACCGAAATCAATCTGCCGTTCATCACGGCGGATGCATCCGGTCCGAAGCATCTCGCGATAAAGCTGACCCGCGCCAAGTTCGAAGCGCTGGTCGACGATCTCGTGCAGAAAACGATTGAGCCGTGCCGTCGCGCGCTCAAGGACGCCGGCTTGTCGGCGGGCGAGATCAACGAAGTGGTGCTGGTCGGCGGCATGACCCGCATGCCGAAGATCCAGGAAGTGGTGAAGCAGTTCTTCGGCAAGGAACCGCATAAGGGCGTCAACCCCGACGAGGTGGTTGCGATCGGCGCGGCGATCCAGGCCGGTGTGTTGCAAGGCGACGTCAAGGACGTGCTGCTGCTCGACGTGACCCCGCTCTCGCTCGGCATTGAAACGCTGGGCGGCGTGTTCACCCGCATCATTGATCGCAACACCACGATCCCCACCAAGAAGAGCCAGGTCTTCTCGACCGCCGAGGATAGTCAGACCGCGGTGACCATCCGCGTGTTCCAAGGCGAGCGCGAAATGGCCGCCGATAACAAAATTCTCGGGCAATTCGATCTTGTCGGTATTCCGCCTGCGCCGCGCGGCGTTCCGCAGATCGAAGTCACGTTCGACATCGATGCGAACGGCATCGTCAATGTGTCGGCCAAAGACAAGGCGACCAGTAAGGAACAACAGATTCGAATCCAGGCCTCGGGCGGCCTCAACGATTCTGACATCGAGCGCATGGTCAAAGACGCTGAAGCCCATGCGGAGGAAGACAAGAAGCGCAAGGAACTGGCCGAAGCCAAGAATCATGGCGAAGCTTTGATCCATGCGACCGAGAAAGCGATTGCCGAGCACGGCCCGAAAGTCGGCGAGAGCGAACGCACCGCAATCGAGAACGCGATGGCCGACCTCAAAGAGGCGGTGAAGGGCGAAGACGCCGAGGCAATCAAGGCCAAGACCAATCTATTGGCGCAGGCCTCGATGAAGCTCGGCGAGGCGATGTATGCGCAGGCTCAAGCAGGCGGCGATGAGGCTGCCGGTGCCGGTGCGGCGAATACGGGTGCGAAGGAAGATGTGGTCGATGCGGAATTTACCGAAGTCGACGACGATAAGAAAAACAAGAAATCGGCTTAATGCCGAGCCCTCTCTTCAGGCTCCCGGATATGAGCGTTGAAGTGAGGGCTTTTTGTGCTTCGTCGGGGTGAAATTGGATGTCGAAGCGCGACTATTACGAGGTTCTGGGGCTAGCGCGCGGCGCGAATGAGGCGGAGCTGAAATCCGCCTTTCGCAAGCTTGCAATGAAATTCCATCCCGACCGTAATCCCGGTGACAATGAAGCCGAGCACCGGTTCAAGGAAATCAACGAAGCCTACGAAATCCTAAAGGATGGCAATCGCCGCGCCGCCTACGATCGATATGGTCACGCGGCCTTCGAACAAGGCAACGGCGCGGGGGCGGGTTTCGGGGCCGATTTCGCCTCGAGCTTTGCCGATATCTTCGACGATTTGTTCGGTATGGGCGGCAGCCGAAGGGGCCGCTCAAGCGGCCGCGAGCGCGGTGCCGACCTGCGCTACAATATGGAAATCACGCTTGAGGAAGCCTTCATCGGCAAAGCTGCGCAAATCCGCATTCCGACATCCGTGACCTGTGAGACCTGCTCGGGGAACGGCGCCAAACCCGGATCGAAACCCAAGGTGTGCGCAACCTGCGCCGGCCAAGGCAAGATTCGGCATGCGCAGGGATTTTTTACACTGGAGCGCACCTGTCCATCCTGCCATGGGCGCGGGCAAGTCATTGACGATCCCTGCAACGCGTGTTCGGGATCGGGGCGCGTCACCCGCGAACGGGTGTTGTCGGTCAATGTGCCGCCTGGCGTCGAGGATGGTACACGCATTCGCTTGGCGGGCGAGGGTGAAGCGGGCGCCCGGGGCGGTTCGTCCGGCGACCTCTACATTTTCCTGTCGCTTGCACAGCATGCGTTCTTTCAGCGTGACGGCGCTGATCTGCATTGCCGGGCTCCGATTTCGATGGTGACGGCGGCACTGGGGGGCGATTTTGAGGTCCCGACCATTGATGGTGGCAAGACGAGGGTAAAAGTTCCTGAGGCCACGCAATCCGGCCGCCGCTTCCGTCTTCAGGGCAAGGGCATGCCGATTTTGCGCTCCCGCGCCATGGGCGATATGTATGTGCAAGTTGTCGTCGAAACACCGCAAAATTTGACGAAACGCCAAAAAGAATTACTGGCAGAATTCGAACAACAATCGTCCAAGGATACGCATCCGGAAACCGCGGGATTCTTCACCCGGGTCAAGGAATTTTTTGACGGCCTCGGAAACCACACCAACTCAGCTTGAGTTTAAGGTTGAGGGGCTGGTTTCTGCGTCGTGCGTCGTTGAGTTCGTGGCTGCCATTCGTTTTAGCTGTGCAGGTTCCCGGCTGCCGACCTTGACCCTTTAGCCCGGGCGGACTACCGGTGTCATTCCTGTGCAAATCGCCCGGGGTTCGAGCCGGGTTACCCACTAGGTCAGCTCGCGTCCGCATCATGCCCTTGCAATCTCTCCCTCTGATCGAAAAGAAAACCCTTCGTCTCGACGACGAAGTGCGTTTCATCAGGTCATGGATTGAGAAGCCGCTGGCGATCGGCGCGGTCACGCCATCAGGCCGCGTTCTCGCCCGGACCATGGCAGGCTATGTTGATCCGGAAATTCCAGGGCCCATCGTAGAGCTTGGACCGGGCACCGGCCCCGTAACCGAAGCGCTGGTAGACCAGGGTGTTGATCCTTCGCGTCTCGTGCTTGTCGAATTCAATCCGACCTTTTGTCAGCTCTTGCGCTCGCGCTTTCCCACGGCCACCGTCGTTCAAGGCGATGCCTATGGATTGCGCGACGTGCTCGCGAGCCTGTTGCTTGATCCGGCAGCCGCGGTCGTTTCCGGTCTGCCGTTGTTCACGAAGCCCTTGCGCATGCGGCTTCGATTGCTGCGCGATGCATTCGCATTGATGCGCCCCGGTGCACCGTTCGTTCAGTTTACTTATGCGGTCGTGCCGCCGATCCCGAAAGCGGTCGCCGGCGTTCGTGCCGAAGCCTCTGAACGCATTTGGATGAATCTTCCTCCCGCGCGGGTCTGGGTCTATCGCCGGCGTTCGTGAGTGCGCGGGGTAGTGTCGAGCAGCCGGCATCGCGCTCTCAGGTTTGCGGAAGCTGCCCATGCCCCATCCGAAAGTTCTGGTGTTCTCCGGTTCGATTCGCACTGGTTCATTCAACCAGCGCCTGGCATCCCTTGCGGCCAAGGAACTCGCACGTGCCGAGGCTGAAGTGAGCATGATCTCGCTCGCCGATTATCCGATGCCGATCTATGATGGCGACCTCGAAGCAAATTCGGGACCCCCGGCAAGCGCCGTCAATCTCAAACGTATGATGTGCGCCCATGACGGCATTTTCATTGCAAGCCCGGAATATAATGCTTCCATTACACCGCTTTTGAAGAACAGCCTGGATTGGGTGTCGCGGGTTCGCGAAAACAAGGAGCCGCCGCTTGCCGCTTTCAAGAACCGCGTGTTTGCCTTAGGCGCTGCTTCGCCTGGCACGCTGGGCGGCATGCGTTCGTTGATGGCACTGCGTCAAGTGCTTGAACTCGGCTGCGGAGCGCTCGTTATCCCGGACCAAATCGCCATTCGTGAGGCGAACCAGGCATTCGACGATATGGATAATCTGAAGGACGAACGCAGCGCCAATCTGTTGCGTGCACTGGCGCAGCGACTTGTCGAATTGGCGTGGCAGCGTGTGTCTGTCCCATGAGACGCCACGTCCGATCGATATCCTCGTGGGAACCGCTGACAATCCCTCCATCATTCGCCTACATTCGTTCCAAGATATTCAAACAATAAAGGACAGCCTGTGGTGCCGACGCCGCGCGAACGATTGATTGTTGCTCTCGACTTATCTTCAGTTCGCGAAGCGGAGGCGATGGTCGAACGCCTGGGCGATGCTGTCAGTTTTTATAAAATCGGATATCAGCTGACATTCGCGGGTGGCTTGCCCTTTGCGCAGGCCTTGATAAGCGCGGGCAAGCGCGTTTTTCTGGATATGAAACTGCATGATATAGGCAACACCGTTGCCAAGGGCGTCGAGAGTGTCGCGCAAACCGGCGTGACGTTTCTCACCGTCCACGCCTATCCGCAGACAGTGCGCGCGGCGGTCGCGGCGGCAAGCGGTTCCCAATTGCAAATTTTGGCTGTGACCGTGCTGACCTCTTATAACGATACAGATGTCTTGGAAGCCGGTTACATCGGCTCGACGGCCAAGCTTGTTGATGCGAAGGCGCGTCAAGCCCACGCGCTTGGCGCTCACGGGATTGTCTGTTCGGCGGCCGAGGCCACAATGTTGCGCGGGATCGTCGGTGCAAAGACGTTGTTGGTCACCCCGGGCATCCGGCCTGCCGATGCTGCGGAGGACGACCAAAAACGGGTCATGACGCCGCGCCGCGCCATTCTTGCTGGTTCCGATTATCTCGTGGTTGGTCGTCCGATCATCGCCGCGAACGATCCCAAAGCGGCTGCGGATGGCGTCGTCACGGAAATTGCCGCGGCAATCGAGGAGCGAAAATGACGGCCAAGGGATATTGGATCGCCCGCCTGAATGTGAGCGATCCTGAGGGCTACAAGGCCTATGTGGCCGCAAATGCCGAGGCGTTCAGCAAGTATGGAGGGAAATTTCTGGTCCGCGCCGGTCGCTTCGAAACGGTGGAAGGAGAGAGCCGGTCGCGCAACGTGGTGCTTGAATTCCGCGACTACGAGACCGCTCTTGCTTGCTACCGGTCTCCCGAATACGCCAAAGCCCTCGCGCTTCGCGAGGGTAAGGCGGTGACTGACCTGATCATCATCGAAGGCTACGATGGGCCGCAGCCATAGAGCGCGATCAGCAAAAGTGGGCACAGGTTTTGCGTCCGATCGCGCTCTAAAGTATTTGAATCGGCGCCTGATTGGAGGCCCTGCTTTTCTTCATCAGCGCGCCCCGCTATACCCCAGCCATTATCAGGAGATATGAGCGATGGCCGATATGCGGCTCGTGATATTGGGCGCCGGCGGGCGCATGGGGCGCATGCTTATCAAAGCGGTAGCGGAAACCACGGGTGTTACCCTGACGGGCGCCATCGAACAGCCGGGATCGCCGCTGATGGGGCAGGATTCCGGCCTGCTGGCGGGCCTCGGTCCCAATGGCATCAAGCTTTCGGCCGACCTGGGTGCGGCCCTTGGCCAAGCTGACGGCCTGATCGATTTCACGACGCCTGCCTCAAGCATTGCCGCGGCGGCCCTTACGGCCAAAGCTGGCCTTGTGCATGTGATCGGCACCACCGGTTTTAATGAAGCCGAGGACGCCAAGATCAAGGAAGCGGCCAAGCACGCCAAGATCGTCCGCTCCGGCAATATGAGTCTCGGCGTGAATGTGCTTGCAGCGCTGGCGCGTCGCGTTGCGAGAACGCTCGGCGATGATTTCGATATTGAAATCGTCGAAATGCATCACAACAAAAAAGTCGATGCGCCGTCCGGAACGGCATTGTTGCTTGGTGAAGCAGCGGCGGAGGGCCGCGAGGTTATGCTAAGCCAGCGCAAGGTTGCGGCGCGGGATGGACACACTGGGGCGCGCAATCGCGGCGATATCGGTTTTGCGTCATTGCGCGGCGGCACCGTTGTCGGTGAGCACAGTGTCATCTTTGCCGGTCCCGCCGAGCGGATCGAGCTCGTACATAAGGCGGAAGATCGTATGTTATTTGCAACAGGCGCGCTCAAGGCGGCGCTCTGGGCACACAATCAAACACCGGGGCTGTATTCCATGGCCGACGTGCTTGGCCTGGGCGATTTCTGATATCAAACAAATTCAGGAAGAAACCAATGAGTGAACGCGTTCTCGTGCTGGTGCGTCATGGTCAAAGTGAATGGAATTTGAAAAATCTGTTCACAGGCTGGCGCGATGTCGATCTGACAGAGCAAGGCATTGCCGAGGCCCGCGCTGCGGGACGTCGTCTCAAAGAGCAGGGCATTCATTTCGATGTGGCCTTTACCTCGGCGCTTAAACGCGCCCAGCGCACGCTGGGACTCATCCTCGAGGAAATGGGCGAGAAATCGATTCCGGTTTTTCAAGATCAGGCGCTCAATGAACGTGATTATGGCGATCTCTCCGGCCTGAATAAGGATGACGCCCGGAAGCGCTGGGGCGAGGAGCAGGTCCATATTTGGCGCCGTTCATATGATATTTCCCCGCCCGGCGGCGAAAGCTTGCGCGATACGGCCGCCCGCGTATTGCCTTACTACATCAGTGAAATATTGCCGCGCGTGCTGCGTGGCGAGCGTGTGCTTGTGGCGGCCCACGGCAATTCGCTGCGTGCCTTGGTCATGGTGCTTGACCGTTTGACCACCGAAACCATTCCAGGACTCAATCTTGAGACCGGTGTTCCCATGATCTATCGGCTCCTTGCCGACTCAACCGTGGACTCCAAGCTTGAGCTTGCAGGCTAAACAGCGGACGACTTTTACGTTGCATGTTGCAAGCGGGCGCCCGCGCCCCCACATGAAACAGACACATCAAAAGTAAGCCATGGCCAGCTCAAGCACGAACGTCCGGCGCATCCTGCAACTTAAGTTCACGCTGCCTGCCGGGACGCCGGCGCAGCTTCTATCCATGGTCAAGGGATTCGCGCCATTTTACGAAATGTTTGGTGGGGTCGAGATTCGGCTGCTGCAAAACGTCGACGATCCCACCAGATTGGTTCAGATCATCGAATACGAAACGCCGGAAGCCATGGAAGGCAACCGGCAGCAGATCGCGAGCGATCCTCGGATCCAGGCCTACCTGCAAGGCTGGCGAACGCTTGCCCCTGGCGGGGTCGAGGTCGAGGTCTATCGGGAAGTGGATACGCCTTGAGGCGGCAGGTCGCTTTCAACTTGTTAGGCCAATAAAGTTCGTGTCGGTCCACGCCGGGCTTCACCAAGCGCTGTGCCCAGTGCAGTGGCAAAGCTCGCCTTTTCGTCAGCGCTCAAAAATCCTGCGATTGAAACGCGTCTGCCGCGGGAAACCAGAAACAGCCGCTCGATCCCGTATTCTTCGCTAGCTTCCCGATCGATCCGGGCCCAGACCGGATTAAGCGTCCATTCGGCTATTTCGCCGCGATGGCTCACCTTACGGATTTTCAATTCGCTTGGCGTCACCAAGACCTGCTCATAGGCCCGCCCGCTGCGGTAATTGGCCCGGAACGCCCAGTAGACCAATAACACGTCGAGACCGAAGAACCCCATGATCGGCCACGCGCCGGCAAGCGCGAACGCAAGCCCGGTGATCGAGCTGATGCCGCCGAAGAGCAGCATGACGGCAGCGAATCCGGTCATTCCCAGCGAACGATATGGCGTCAGGACAGCCGAAAACAGTGTGGGCTCGTCGGGAACAGTGTTGTCTGTGGCGGTCATGGTTCCTAGAGCGCGATGAAAAAACACCATCGCGCTCTATCCTTTTGTTTGAGCATGATCTTTTCCCGCAAGTCGGATGTTTCCGACTTGCGGCATTCATCCAATGGCGGAAATCGGGAACACCCGAAGTCCGCGCAAACCGGTTTCCACTTTTCCGGATCATGCCCTATAGAACCAGCATGGTCTCGAAAACGATCCCCCGCAATCGAGCAAAAGGCGGCAGCCCCGGCAATGCGAAACAGGCCGTGAAGGCCAAAGCGCCGGTCAAGATACCGACCAAGGCGGCTAAGTCGCATCCGCAAAGGGCTGGAGCAAAATCTGGGCCCTCGGGCAAGCTGCCGCCGGCTATTCCGCCGCGTCGGCGCAATCCGAAAGCGGCTAATGAAGCAAGTGCGAAGGGGCGCAACCTCAAACAATGGACTCCGGCAGAGATCGAGGAAGCCTTTCGGCGGTTTCATGCCGCCAATCCCGAGCCGCGCGGCGAGCTTGAACACGTCAATACGTATACGCTGCTGGTCGCGGTCGCACTTTCGGCTCAGGCGACAGATGCCGGCGTCAACAAAGCAACGCGAAGCCTTTTCGCAGTTGTCGACACACCGCAGAAAATGGTGGCGCTCGGCGAGGAGAAACTGCGCGACGCCATCAAGACGATTGGGCTCTATCGCACCAAGGCAAAGAACGTCATTGCGCTGTCGCAGCAACTGATTGCCGAGCATGGCGGCGAGGTGCCACGCGATCGTTCCGCGCTTGAAGCGCTGCCCGGGGTCGGACGCAAAACAGCGAATGTCGTTCTCAACATTGCTTTCGGCGAGCCGACCATTGCTGTCGACACGCACATCTTCCGGATCGGGAACCGCACCGGGCTCGCTCCGGGCAAGACGCCGCTTGAGGTTGAGACCAGGCTCGAGCAAGCAGTGCCCGATGCCTATAAGCGCCATGCCCATCATTGGCTGATCTTGCATGGGCGTTATATCTGCAAGGCGGGTAAACCCGCTTGCGACCGCTGTTTGATCGCAGATCTTTGCCGCTGGCCCGACAAAACGGTCTGATCTGCGTCAGCTATAAATGGGTGCGTCCAATGATCCGTTTGTGGACGTGAACCATCAGCGCTGTTCCAAACAATGGCGTTGCCAGATTGACAATCGGGATCGAAACAAAAGCGGCAATGAACATACCGCCGAGAAAAATCGTCCCCTGATGGATACGGCGCAGGCGTTTTGCTTCTCCGGCCGGATGGAAGCGCATGGCGGCGAATTCGAAATAGATCCGCCCGAGTAAAAATGCGTTCGCCAGAAAGAAAATAACGATGCCAAGTCCGGCAACCAGCAAAAATGGAATAGCGCAGAGATAGATGATAATCGCCAGGAACGCGGCCTTCAATCCCTCGATGAGGGCGCGACCAAGCGGCACCACGATGCCAGGCGGGTCATCGGGGTAATAGCGTTTCTCCACCAGTGCAGCAATTTCATCGACAAAGAAGCTCGCGACCAAAGACGTTGCGGCAGGCACCAGGAACACGGCGCCTGCAACCACGCCGGCACCGGCAACAAATGCAAGAATCCACGAAATGAAGTTGATTGTCCCGTGCGCTCCCGAGCCGATGGTTGTTTCAAGCCAGAGGCCGCTGGAATCGACAAGTAAACTCAGCACTCGCTGCAGGCCGATTGCCACGACAATCAGCAGTGCAACGGCAAGGCCCATCGATTTGAAAAGCACTGCGCGGAACGGCGGTGAAATCATCTGGGATAGCGCTTTGATGGCTGCGTCGAGCATCGGATCGTCTTTTAACGTGGCCGACGCGGTCGGCCAGATGCGCTTATTAACTGTTGCAACCTCATCTAATCGAAAAAAATAATCATGTAAATTTTAGTCGGGCATCTTGGTTTGCGGTCGGCGGCGCTTTGAGGCAAAGTATGGCGTCTTTTGCAGCATCTAAAAAAACATGGCCTCTTTGAGTCGTCGCTCGTTTCTTGCCGCCTCCGGCGTGGTTGCCGCCTCGACGCTGGGCGCCGTCGCCGCTCCTGGTGAAGTGGATATCGTCATTGTTGGAGCCGGCGCTGCCGGCATTGCCGCGGCGCGACGTGTAGCGGCTGCAGGCCGGCGCTTTGCCCTGATCGAAGCGACGAGCCGGGTGGGTGGCCGTTGCATGACGGATCGGCAGTCGTTCGGTGTACCCTTTGATCGCGGGGCGCACTGGATCCACATGCCGGATATCAATCCACTCGCAAAGCTCGCGCCCCAATCCGGTCTCGATATTTATCCGGCTCCCCCCGGCCAGCGCATCCGCATCGGCCGGCGCAATGCGCGCGAAGGCGAGACAGAGGATTTTCTTGCGGCATTGGTGCGCGCCAACCGTGCCATTGCGGACGCCGCGCGCGGCAAGGCGGATATTTCATGCGCACAAGCGCTGCCGCGGGATCTTGGAGAATGGCGATCCACGATCGAGTTCATCCTCGGCCCGTTTGGTTGCGCTAAGAATCTTGACGAGATTTCAGCGATCGATTTTGCCCGCTCCTCGGAGCGCGATGTCGATGCATTCTGCCGACAAGGTTTCGGCACGCTTCTGGAAAAATTGGCGGGCCGCATTCCCGTGCAGCTTTCGACAGCGGCGACGCGGATTACGTCGACCAAATCAAGCGTCGAAATCGATACGACCAAGGGCACCTTGACCGCTCGCGGTGTGATCATCACCGCATCAACCGGCGTTCTCAATGCGGGCAAGATCAAATTTAATCCGGAATTGCCGAAGCGTCAGGCCGACGCGCTCGCCAAGCTCACGCTCGGATCTTACGATCATGTCGCGATTGAGTTTTCCGGCAATCCGCTCGGCTTGCAAAACGATGATTTGGTGTTCGAAAAGGCAACAGGTGAACGCACCGCTGCGTTGCTCGCCAATGTTGCCGGCTCGACCTTGTGCATGGTGGAAATTGCCGCCCGGTTCGGTAAGTCGCTCGCGACCGCCGGAGAAAACGCGATGATTGCCTTCGCGCAGGATTGGCTTGCCGATCTTTACGGGCCGGAGATCAGGCGCGCGATCAAGCGCACCCAAGCGACGCAATGGGCAAACGAGCCATGGGTACTTGGTTCATTTTCCGCAGCTTCTCCCGGCGCCCAATCCGGCCGCAAAGTTTTAAGCGAGCCGTTGCGCGACCGCATTTGGTTCGCCGGGGAGGCTGTGCACGAAACGCTGTGGGGAACAGTCGGGGGAGCGTGGGAATCGGGTGATCGCGCCGCTGCCGCGGCCCTTAAGCAATTAAAGCTTGCCTGATTAAGCTGACGACAGCTTGGTTCGTGTCGGCTTCTGTTTGGGTTCAAAGCCGATCAGATCCGTGTACTGCTCAATCGATTTCGGCCGCCCAATCAAAAAGCCCTGAACTTGATCGCAAGCTTCCCGACTGAGGAATGATAGTTGGCTGCTGGTTTCGACGCCCTCGGCAACCACCGGCATATCGAGGCCGCGCGCAAGTCCGATCATCGCACGCACGATGGCGGCCGACTGCGGATTGGTTTCGACATTGCTGATGAATGCCTGGTCAATCTTGATCTTGTCGAATGGGAACGCCTGCAGATACGACAGGGATGAATAGCCGGTTCCGAAATCGTCCATTGCGATGCGGATGCCAAGGGCTTTCAAGCGGCGCAAGATCGACAGCGCCCTCGAGAAATCGTCGATCAACGCGTTTTCGGTGATTTCAAGTTCAAGGCGATGGGGTGAAAGGCCGCTATCAAGCAGGGCCGAATGGACCAGTGCGGGCAGATCGCCGTGGCGGAACTGCACGGGGGACAGATTGACGGCAATCGTGAGTGGCCTCACCCATGACGCCGCCTGCTTGCACGCTTCGCGCAGCACCCATTCGCCGATTGGAATAATAAGGCCGCTTTCCTCCGCAACCGGAATGAAGGTCGAGGGCGGCACCATTCCGCGCGTCGCGTGTTTCCAACGCAGCAGAGCCTCAAATCCGATCGTCTCGCCGTTCATGCGCGCCTGCGGCTGGTAATCGATCGAAAGCTCATTGCGTTCGAACGACACTTGCAAGTCGTGCTGCAGAGCGCGGCGCTCGCGCAATTGCATGTCCATGCCGGCTTCAAAGAAACGGATCGATCCGCGTCCTTCCGCTTTCGCCCGATAGAGCGAGGCGTCCGCATTACCAAGCAACGCCGACGCATTGGCGCCGTCATTTGGGAAAATGGCGACACCAATACTGACGCCCGTGCGCAGATTTTGGTTTTCGAACGGGATGTCAGCGGCGGTTGCGGCAAGCACGCGCTCGGCAATGTCAGCGGCGCGTGCCGGCTGCGCTCCCTCGACAATGACGGTAAACTCATCGCCGCCCAGCCGTGCGATAAAGGATCCGTCGGTCGCCTCGACAAGACGTTTCCCGAATTCCCGCAGCAACGCATCGCCGGCCGCGTGACCAAATACGTCATTGATGTCTTTGAATCGGTCGAGGTCTAGGAACATGACAGCGAAGTTTTCGTTTCGATCTTTCGCCCGCTCGATCACGCGAGCAAGCTGATCCGTAAAGGCCGAACGATTGGGTAGGTCCGTCAAGGCATCGTGATGTGCAAGATGAGCAATCCGCTGCTCGGCCCGTTTGCGCTCGGTGACATCGACCGCCGCCGTCAACGTGGCGAGGCGACCCTCATGGGTGAGGGTCGTCGCATAAATCGCGACATCGATGGGCGTCCCATCGGCTTTGATGTGCCTCCATACCCGGTCCTTGCGCTGGGTTCCGGTTGTGGCATCGGCAACTATATCGCGAAACGCTTCCTGGTCTTCCTTTGGACGGATATCGAGCGCCGTCATCGCCAGGAACTGCTCGCGCGTGTAGCCATAGTGCTGGCATGCGGCGTCGTTGACCGCGAGATAGCGGAACGTTTTTTGATCCCACACAAACATCGGTAGGGGATGGCTATCAAACAACAGGCGGAACGACGCTTCGCGCCGTTTCAGATCGGTAATGTCAAGCCGCAAGCCAATGCTCCCGCCATCGCGGGTGCGGCGCTCCTCGACGAGGATCCAGCGGTCCTCGGACAGTTGCTGTTCATGGGTGCTATGTACTGAGCGATGCTGCGCGAGACGCTTGGCGATCCATTCTTCTTCGCATCCAACGGCTTGCTCATACCGGCCCTGTGCAACACCGGCTCGCATCACGTCTTCGAAGCGCAATCCTTTTTGCAAATGCTCGCGATGATAAAGCTCGGCGTAGCGCCGATTCCACATGATGTAACGATCTTCCGCATCAAACAGCACCAGGCCATGCGGCACCAGATCAAACGCTTCGAGCAGGCGTGCATGGGCGTGTTCCGCCTGCGCGCGCGCTTTTGCGAGCGATTGCTCGGCCTGCCATTGTGCGGTGATATCTTCGTGCGTCACCACCCAACCGCCATCAGCCACCGGCTGATGCAATACCGCAATGCGGCGCCCGTTGCTGGTTTCGACGATGTTCCTGTGCATTTGGCCCTTGGCCACATGCGCAAGAACTTCTTTGAGATAGTCGTCGGGATCTCTGTTGAGGCTTCCAACTTTCACCCGATGATAAATCAAGTCGCGCAGCGTGCATCCTGGGCGCACCACGTTTGCCGACAGCCCATAGATTTCGCGATAACGGTCGTTGCAGATAACAATGTGGCCGGTCTTGTCGAACATCAACAAGCCTTGGGTCATATAGCTGACGGCCATATGCAATTGATCAATCTGTTCCGCCCGCCGAAACATCGCAATGACTGCAATGCTCGCCGGCAAACAGATCGCCGCAGCAGTTAGTAGCCAGCGATATTCGCTGATAGCGGAAAATATGTTTTGCATATTGCTTCTGGGATTTGTCCGACCCAGAGGTTACACGCAATGAGGCTCGCTGGAACTATTGAAACCGGGCATTAACGAAACAAATGTGACGGTGAACTGGTATGCCAAAATAGATGGAAAAGAATTTGTAAACGCGATCGCACGTTAACTTCAATAATGTTGAGATAAGAACCGATTGGTGCGGCCTTCTTGAGTCTCATATTTACTTCGTTTGTTAAATTCGGCGGCAGATTTGTGGCCTGTATGAGTTCGACAATTTACTTCAAAAACAAATGTTTTGTGTTTAGTAGCGATTAAGCGCGTTGAATTCGGCATCAAACAAACGCCGCCCGAATCAAATTGACCGGTCTGGTGATTGATGGTCCGCGGCTGTTTGTCTGAAAGCCGATCTAAAGAAAATCGCTCGTAAAAAGCGTCGTTCAATTCCGCAGGGCGCCGCCGAATTTTTTTGCGATCTCGCCGACAATTTTTCCTGCCACCGCTTCGATCTCCTGATCGGTCAGCGTCTTTTCCCGGGGCTGTAATGTCACGGCGATGGCGACCGATTTTTTGTCGGTTTCGATCCCCGCGCCTTCATAAACATCGAACACGCTCACATTGGTGATGAGCTTGCGCTCGACCGATTGTGCCGCGCGCACGATATCGCCGGCTTTGATCGAGCGGTCGACCACGAAAGCAAAATCGCGTTCGATGGGTTGGAAGGGCGAAAGCTCAAGCACCGGCTTGGCCCGCGTGGGCTTCGCCTTTTGCGCAGGGATGCGTTCCAGAATGACTTCAAACGCAACGATCGGACCCTTGGCATCGAGCGCTTCAAGTGCTTTCGGGTGCAATTCGCCGAAATGTCCAAGTACGGACTGCGGTCCCATTTGAATGGTGCCGGATCGGCCGGGATGAAACCAGGCGGGACCGCCGGGTACGACTTGCAGCGCCTGCACCGGGGCACCCGCGGCTGCGAGCACTGCAAGCGCATCCGCCTTGACGTCAAGCGTATCCACGTCGGCAGTTTTGTCGGACCAGTGCCGGCCGCTGCCGCGCGTCTTGGCTAGCCCTCGGCGGATACCGGAAGCAGCAGTGAGTTGATCGCCGGGTTCATCGCCGCGGAAAATCTGCCCGACCTCGAACAGCGCCACGTCGGCAAACCCGCGATCGGCGTTGGTTTGTGCGGCAGCCATCAGCCCCGGAATAAGGCTTGGCCGCATGTCCGAGAGATCGGCGGCAATCGGGTTTGCAAGAGCAAGCGCCGCATTGCCTCCGCCAAACAATTCGGCGCGCGGTTTGGATATAAATGACCACGTAACCGCTTCCACCATTCCGCGTGCGGCAAGCGCGCGCTTGGCTTTGCGGGTTCGAACCTGGATCGGCGTGAGCACGGGTTTGCGCGGCGCATCGCCGCGATCAAACGGTGTCGCCGGTACCTGATCGACGCCGATGATCCGCACCACTTCTTCAACGATGTCGGCCTTGCCCTCGATATCGGGGCGCCATGAAGGTATTGCGACTTTGACGGCGTTATCCTGTCCCACAACGAAGAAACCGAGATGTCCAAGAACGCGCCGCACATCTGCAAACGGCACATCAATTCCGGCGAGACGGCGCAATTCGCTCAGTGGAAAATCGATGACATGATCGTCTGCATGAGTTGAGCCGACCACGATATTTTCGGATGCGGCGCCTCCGGCAAGCTCGAGCACCATCTTGGTTGCAAGTTCAAGTCCGGGAATCATGAACTCAGGATCGACGCCGCGCTCGAATCGATAGCGCGCATCGGAATTGATCCCAAGCCGCCGCCCGGTTTGCGCAATGTTAAGCGGATCCCACAGTGCCGATTCGATCAGTACGTCGGTGGTGTTTTCATCGCAGCCGGTCTTTTCGCCGCCCATGATGCCGGCAAGCGATTCGACACCCTCATCATCGGCGATGACGCACATCGATTCATCGAGCGTATAGGTGCGCCCATCAAGCGCTGTCAGCGTTTCACCGGCACGCGCGCGGCGCACCACCAGATTGCCGTGCACTTTCGCTGCATCAAACACATGCAGCGGACGGCCTCGGTCGAACGTCATGAAGTTTGTAATG
>DATAIA010000344.1:0-6103 GCA_036262895.1 Xanthobacteraceae bacterium | reverse complement strand
TAATAGCGGCAAGCGGTGCACGGCGCTTGTGGCGCTCGTCTCATCCTCGACGACAAATCCCGTTACGCCGTCATCGACCACTTCCGAGACAGACCCTCTATTAAAGGCGATAACCGGCGTGCCGCATGCCATTGCTTCAATCATTGAGAGTCCGAACGGCTCGGGCCATTCGATCGGCATAAGAAGTCCGATTGCGCCGCCGAGGAATTCCGCCTTTTCGCTGTCGCCGATCTCTCCGATGTAATGGACGTGCGGTAAATCAAACAGCGCTCGGATTTCAGTTTCGAAATATTCCGCGTCTGATTCGTCGATTTTGGCGGCAATTTTTATAGGCAAACCACAGCGGCCGGCGATGCGAACAGCATGATCAATTCCTTTTTCCCGGGAGATGCGGCCAAGGAATGCAAGATAACTCGGTTTCGTCGAACGAGGAGTGAGAGCTTGCGCTGGTATTCCGTGATGGATTGTCCGCAGCCAACCGGCGTTAGGAAGCGGGCGGCGTTGCGCGTTAGAAATTGAAACGATCGGTATCGAAGAGAATGTCGCAAACACCGGCTGAAGTTCCGGGAGATCAAGACGCCCGTGCAACGTCGTCACGAAGGGTGTTGATTGTCGAGAAAACAAAGAGAACGGATAATAATCGATGTGAAAATGCAAGATATCGAACTCGGCCGCTCGCCGGCGAACATGTTCCAGCATGACCATGTGCAGTGCGTTTGGATCGCGAACGGATCCATCAAGACGCAATGCCGTGGGCCAACCCGGAACCAGCTTTGCCGATGTTTGGGAGTCGCCCGTCGCAAACAGCGTGACATCATGCCCGAGAGCAACCAATTCCTCAGTCAGCCAATGAACGACGCGTTCGGTGCCTCCATAAAGCTTAGGAGGGGTTGCCTCGGTGAGCGGGGCTATTTGCGCAATACGCATATATCGAGCCTCCTTGCGGTTGAGCGAGGACAAGCTTCATTCGGTCAATGAGGGGAATGAACGAGCTGTAATCCCGGTGCTAAACCGCAACCTGCCGGGAAAGTTCCGGCAAGTCGGGCTCAGAAACCTTTGCTTATACGGCGCGTTGTCCGGCTACATGATCTCTACTTGTGCGCACGGGAACTCGCGCCATGACATCTGTTTATGTGTTGCGTGTCTGCAATGGGGGGTGTCGCTAGAGCCGCACATAGGCGGGCCCCTTCGGCTGCCTATATCTGTTTGCCCGAACAAGGAAATCCGTTGACCAATGGATGAACTATCCCATTTTTCGGATCGCCCCTTGAGTTTCCTTGCCAGATATTTTCGGCGATGGCGGTGGTCTCATCTTTTTATTCTGACAGCGGTCACTGCGGCGGTAATTTGCTCTGTCAGCACGCAATATGGCGTGAAGTTTTTGGTTGACACGCTGGCGCATGGGCCTGCTGGAGCAAACCGTTTATGGGAAGCGTTCGCATTTTTAGTGCTGTTGATTGGGCTGGATAATCTATTGTGGCGACTGGCGAGTTGGGTTGCCAATTCCACTTTTGTAGCAGTGACCGGAGATGTGAGGCGGGATTTGTTCCGACATCTCACCGGGCATGCACCAAGTTATTTCGCAGATCGACTGCCGGGGATGCTTGCAAGTCGGATCACCGCAACATCGAATGCCCTATTCACTGTCGAAAATATGTTCATGTGGAACGTGTTGCCGCCATGCATCGCAACGTTCTGTGCAATTGCATTCGTGGCAACGGTCAGCCCTCTGATTGCAGCAGGGCTGTCATTCATGGCGGGTATTCTGGTGTTTATTATGTTCCGGTTGGCTGCAGCCGGCACACCGTTGCATCACGACTTCGCCGATAAGGCGGCAGTGGTCGACGGCGAGATCGTCGATGTCATCAACAACCTGCCATTGGTGCGTGCTTTTGGCGGTCTTCACCGGGAGTATCGCCGCTTTGATCAAACAGTTGATCAAGAGATGACTGCGCGCCGGCGCAGTCTTTATTACCTTGAGAAAATTCGATTGTTCCATGCCATTGTGACGGTTCTACTGATTATCGGGCTTCTGGCATGGGCGATTGTTCTCTGGGGGCGCGGCGCGGCGACCACCGGCGATGTCGTTTTGTTATGCACGCTTGGTCTTTCCATTCTCCATGCCACGCGTGACCTTGCAGTTGCGCTTGTTGACGTCACTCAGCACATGGCCCGGCTTTCTGAGGCGCTCAAAACCCTGCTCGTCCCCCATGAACTGCGCGACCACCCCAAAGCAACGCCGCTTGTGCGGAGCGGGGCGAGCGTCGTGTTTGAGAACGTGTCGTTTACTTATCCTGACGGACGTCGCGTTTTCCGCGACCTCAGTCTGCGCCTGGAGCCGGGCCAGCGCGTCGGTTTGGTCGGGCCCTCAGGCAGCGGCAAGTCGACATTGTTTTCCTTGCTCCAGCGCTTCTATGATCTGCACACCGGCCGTATCCTGATTGATGATCAGGACATCGCTTTGGTGACGCAGGAAAGTTTGCGCGAGGCAATTGCAGTTGTGCCGCAGGATATTTCTCTATTCCATCGTTCGATCATGGAAAATGTTCGGTACGGCAAGCCGGAATCCTCCGACCAGGAGGTCTTTGAGGCGGCAGTTGCGGCGCGTTGCACCCATTTCATTGATGCCTTGCCTTCAGGCATTGCAACCGTGGTTGGTGACCGGGGCGTGAAACTTTCCGGAGGGCAGCGGCAGCGCGTCGCGATTGCTCGCGCCTTCCTCAAGAATGCTCCGATCCTACTGCTTGACGAGGCGACGTCTGCGCTCGACAGCGAATCCGAGGAGGAAATCCGCGCGGCTTTGGATCGATTGATGTTCGGTCGCACCGTTATTGCAATCGCGCATCGGCTATCGACATTGCGCAATTTCGACAGGATCATTGTCTTACGGGGGGGCAAAATCGTGCAGGACGGTGCGCCTGATAAATTGATGCGACATGATGGCCTGTATCGTGAGCTTATCAAGCGCGAGATGATGCGGCTTGCCAAACAAGCCGCGTGACAGGGGAGAATTCTGGGTCGCCAGCAAAGAGAATGCCCGCAATTTATCCAACCAACATCAATGCTTGATCCGCAAGAGGTCTTGCTCGCGCTACCGCAGTGAATGCGCATTTTCATCACGCGCATTTCATAATGCTGCCAGTATTTGTTCTGAAATGGGGGCGGACCGGCTGGCCCGGCGGGTGAATGGCATTCGCTTAACGCATGGAGATCATTTGTTGCCCGTGACCGAAAAAATTCCGCCGCAATCAATGGGGTCGATTGCCGAGCACCTCTCCGAGGTGCCGTTCTATATTCCGGCGACCGGATCTTCGACGCGTCCGCGCTATGTCCTCAAATGCGACGATGAGTTCATGGTGCTCGACAGCCACGGCGATATTGGCGCGACCGCGGGTGGACCGGATGGGCTGTTCTATTGCGATACCCGTTATCTGTCTCGCCTTGAATTGTTGTTCAACGGCGTGCCGCCCTTGCTTCTGGGCTCCAACATTCGGGATGACAATTCCGTCTTTAATGTCGATCTTACAAACCCGGATATCTACGGGCACGATCGAATCGTCATTCCCAAGGACACGCTCCATATCGTGCGCACCATGTTTTTGTGGCGTGCTTGCGCTTATCAGCGCTTGGGGCTTCACAATCATGGTGAAGAGCCAATCGAGTTCGATTTGACGCTGGTCTTCGGCAACGATTTCGCCGATGTGTTCGAGGTGCGAGGATTGAAGCGCGAGAGGCGAGGGGTGGCGCGCTCTGCCGTGCACCCGCCGCAACAGGTGCTCTACAGGTATGAAGGGTTGGATCGTAAAATCCGTCGGACCAGCGTGCGGTTTGATCCGCCTCCCACACAGCTCGATCAGCACGCTGCCCATTATCGCGTTGTATTGCCGCCCAAGGAATGTCTTTCGATCTTTCTTGTGGTCGGATGCAATCGCCCCGAACATGAAGAACCGATCCCATTTTTTTCGGCGATGTCTTCCGAGCGCCATGCGTTAAGGCGGGCTGCGCAAGGCGCTGCTGCTGTTGAGACCTCAAACGACATTTTTAATGAGGTGATATGCCGCTCAGTCGGCGATCTCTATATGCTGATGACTGAGACGCCGCAGGGGCCGTTTCCATACGCTGGCATTCCCTGGTACTCGACCTCATTCGGGCGAGATGGCTTGATTGCTGCGCTCGAAATGCTGTGGCTCGACCCCAGCATCGCTCGCGGCGTGCTCAAGCGGCTCGCAGCCTTGCAGGCCAAGCATTGTGATGATGAAGCTGATGCGCAGCCGGGTAAAATCCTGCATGAAATGCGCAGTGGCGAAATGGCGGTGCTGAAAGAAGTGCCATTCGAACTTTATTATGGAAGTGTGGATTCCACGCCGTTGTTTGTTCTCCTCGCCGGGCTCTATGCGGAACGGACCGGCGACTATGAAACGCTTGCGGAACTATGGCCTGCAATCGAAGCCGCGCTCCGCTGGATTGATGGGCCGGGTGATGTCGATGGCGATGGTTTCATTGAATATAGCAGGGCAACGGAGCAGGGCCTTTCCAACCAAGGTTGGAAAGACTCTTTCGATGCTGTCTTTCATGCCGATGGCAACTTAGCTGAGGGTCCCATCGCGATTGCGGAAGTGCAGGGCTACGTTTACGCGGCAAAGCGCCTGGCCGCCCGCTGTGCGCTGCGGTTCGGCAATAAACGGCGCGCAGCAGAATTGGAGCAACAGGCCGAGCTCCTGAAGCAGCAATTCAATGAGTTCTTCTGGTGTAATGATATTGGAACCTATGCGCTGGCGCTCGATGGCAGAAAGCAGGGATGCTGTGTTCGCACATCGAATGCCGGCCAACTGCTGTTTACCGGCATTGTGTCCCCGGAGCGCGCGGTCAAAGTCGCTGAACAATTAATGCAGCCCCAATTCTTTTCCGGGTGGGGCGTGCGCACCGTGTCGAGCGCGGAGTATCGTTACAACCCGATGTCCTATCACAACGGATCGATTTGGCCGCATGACAATGCGCTGATCGCGCTTGGACTCGCACGATATGGTCTCATGGACGGCGTAGAGAAAATCTTCGAATCCTTGTTTACCGCGGCAACTTACATGGAGAGCCGCCGGTTACCGGAATTATATTGCGGCTTTCAACGTCGCCGCGGGCGCGGCCCGACGCTCTATCCAGTTGCCTGCTCTCCGCAGGCATGGGCGAGCGCCGCACCGCTTGCACTGATCCAGGCTTCGTTGGGGCTGGAGTTCGATCCTGAACGCAACGAGATCCGCCTCCGCAATCCGCGGCTGCCGCCGTTTCTCGACAAGGTCAGGCTTTCCAATCTGCAACTCGGGAAATCCAGCGTTGAACTTGCGGTTTATCGGCATGGCGACCGCATTTCGGTTGAGGTTAAGCCAGGGCAGGGATCGGTCCAGGTGGGGATTGTTTAGATTCGGGAGCTGTCATCCGGACCAAGCGCAGGTCGACAATATTGTTCGGCGGGATTAGCCCAGCTATTTACCTTGATTTCAGGCCACTCGGTGAATCTACATAGCACTTGGAAGATCACCCGATTAGGTTTGGAAAAGCATGTCTCGCCGTTCTCTCAATCCCGAAACTCTGGATCCGCAAGCTCTTGGCGCCCGCGCCGAAGCCATGATTGCCGAACTCGCGGCGATTTCTGCCGAGCCGGCCCGTCTTGTCCGCCTGTTTCTCTCGCCCGAACATCGTCGCGCGGCTGATCTGGTCGTGCAATGGATGCGCGACGCCGGGCTTGCTGTGACCGAGGACGCGCTTGGCACTGTCCGCGGGCACTGGTCGGTCCGGTCATCGGCAAGCAATTCCTCACAGCGGCGCTCGCTCTTGATCGGATCGCACATCGATACGGTACTCGACGCGGGCAAATATGACGGTGCTTTCGGCGTCATTGCAGGCATCTTGGCGGCGGAGCACGTCGCCAAAGCGGGATCGGACTTGCCTTTCGATATCGATGTACTGGCCTTCGGGGATGAGGAAGGCTCGCGCTTTCCCTCCACGCTGTCATCATCGGGTGCAGTCGCCGGTTGTTTCGATTCTTCCACGTTGTCGTTCGCCGATGCCAAAGGCATTACGTATGCCGAAGCATTGAAGAGCTACGGGA
>DATAIA010000343.1:0-3334 GCA_036262895.1 Xanthobacteraceae bacterium | reverse complement strand
AGACGGCATGTTGACGACGATCATGTCGCCGCCGATGAAACTGAAAGACGCGATCACGTCGCGCATCAAGATCATGGCCAAGCTGGACATCAGCGAAAAGCGCCTGCCGCAGGATGGACGCATCATGCTGAAGGTTCACATTGGCGGCAAGAAGAAGGCGCTGGATTATCGCGTCAGCACGCTGCCGACACTTTGGGGCGAGAAGGTCGTTCTCCGGTTGCTGGACAAAGAGAATCTGCGCCTCGATATGACCAAGCTTGGTTTCGAGCCAGAGTCGCTGGAGAAGTTCCAGCGCGCCATCCTGAAGCCGTACGGCATGGTGCTGGTGACGGGACCTACAGGGTCCGGTAAGACGAACACGCTGTACTCGGCAATCTCGCTGCTGAACAAGCCGGATACGAACATCATGACGGCCGAGGACCCGGTCGAATTCCAGTTGGCCGGCGTCAACCAGGTGCAGATGAAGGAGCAGATCGGCTTGAACTTTGCGGCCGCGCTGCGCGCCTTCCTCCGGCAAGATCCCAATATCATTCTCGTCGGTGAGATTCGAGACTTTGAAACGGCGGAAATCGCGATCAAGGCGGCGCTTACCGGACACTTGGTGCTTTCCACTCTGCACACGAACGGCGCGCCGGAAACAATCAGTCGCTTGATGAACATGGGTATCGAGCCATTCCTGGTGGCGACCTCGGTGCACCTCATTGTGGCGCAGCGACTCGTGCGACGTATTTGCGGCGAGTGCAAGGACAAAGTCGATCTTCCGGTGCAGGCGCTGATCGAAGCTGGCTTTACGCCCGAAGAGGCGAAGCAGGTCAACGTGTTCAAGGGGCGCGGTTGCACGGTTTGCAACAGCTCCGGGTACAAGGGCCGCGCCGGTCTTTACGAAGTCATGGAAATCGACGATGACATCCGCGAACTGATTTTGGTCGGTGCGTCGGCAACGGAATTAAAAAAGAAAGCGATTGAACACGGGATGATCACACTGCGCCGCTCCGGCCTTATCAAGGCGGCGGCGGGCGTGACCACGCTCGAGGAAGTCGCGCGCGAAACGATTCACTGATGTGCTGTACGACAACGATTCGAGGTAAGCAATGCCAGTAACGCTGAGCGATCTTTTGAAACGAATGTTGGAGCTGAGCGGAAGCGATCTCCACATCACGACCAACTCACCGCCGCAGGTTCGTGTTCACGGCCATTTGCAGCCGCTGGATCTGCCGCCGATGACGCCTTCGGAGACCAAGCAGTTGGCGTACTCGGTGATGACCGACGCTCAGAAGCATCGCTTTGAGGAAGACCTCGAACTCGATTTCTCGTTCGGCTTGAAAGGACTGGCGCGTTTTCGTGCCAACGTTTTCAACCAGCGCGGAGCTTGTGCTGCGGTATTCCGCGTCATTCCGTTCGAGATCAAGGGATTCAACCAGCTCAATCTGCCGCCCATCGTTTCGAAACTGTGCGATAAGCCTCGCGGGTTGATCCTGGTGACGGGGCCGACCGGTTCGGGTAAGTCGACAACACTGGCGGCGATGATCGACAAGATCAACACAGAGCGTCACGACCACATCATTACGATCGAAGACCCGATCGAATTCGTACACCAGCACAAGAGCTGCCTGGTGAACCAGCGTGAAGTGCACTCGGATACGAAGGGCTTTTCGATGGCCCTGCGAGCCGCCCTTCGTGAAGACCCGGACGTGGTTCTGATCGGCGAAATGCGTGATTTGGAGACGATCGAGTCGGCCCTCCGAATCGCCGAGACGGGTCACCTCACTTTCGGAACCTTGCACACGAACTCAGCTGCCTCCACCATCAACCGTATTATCGACGTCGTCCCGTCTCACCAGCAGCCGCAGATCCGCGCGCAGTTGTCGCTGGTACTGGAAGGCATCATGTGCCAGGCATTGCTGCCGAAGGTTGGCGGGCAGGGCCGGGCGATGTGCATGGAGATACTGGTGCCGAATCCCGCGGTGAGGAACCTGATCCGCGAAGACAAGATCCACCAGATCTATTCGTCGATGCAGTCGGGTCAGGATAAGTACGGCATGCAGACGTTCAACCAGTCGCTGGCGTCGTTGTACTTCCAGAAGCAGATCACGCTGGAAACCGCGCTACTGCGTTCGTCGATGCCGGATGAGTTGCAGGAAATGATCAACCGCGGACAGGGCTTGAATCGCGGCCCGGCTACCGCGGTACGCAAGTAGAAAGATTGGCGGCGGCTTAGACCGCCGCGGGCCCCTATTTACGGAGGTTCAGAATGCCGGTTTTTACATTCTCGGGAACGAACGCAGCAGGCGAGAAGGTCTCGGGTGAGCGTACCGCCCAGAATAAGCAGGTTCTGGCGTCGAATTTACGGCGTGAACGGGTCACAGCCAGCACCATCAAGGAAAAGGGCAAAGAGTTCGCGCTGCCGACGTTCGGTTCGGGCAAGGTTCCGACCAAAGACCTCGCGATCTTCTTCCGTCAGTTCTCGGTCATGATCGACGCCGGTCTTCCGCTGGTGCAGTGTCTCGAGATCCTGGCGAACAACCAGGAGAATCCTGCGTTCCAGAAGTGCCTGAACGGTGTTCGAGCGAAGGTCGAGAGCGGCGCCACGTTGGCTAATGCCATGCGCGAGTACCCGAAGGTATTCGATGACCTCTCCACGAACATGATCGAAGCCGGTGAGACCGGCGGTATTCTCGACACGATTTTGCAACGTATTTCATCGTACGTTGAAAAAGCCGTAAAGCTGAAATCAGCTGTGAAGTCAGCGTTGATCTACCCGGTATCGGTTATCTCTATCGCGGTGTTGGTCGTCGGCGCGCTACTTAAGTTTGTCGTCCCGATTTTCGCGAACCTTTTCGTCGGACTTGGTGTGGCCCTCCCCTTGCCGACGCAAATCGTGATCGGACTTTCCAATTTCATTGGCCGCTTCTGGTGGATGATGTTCGCCGGGATCGGCGTTCTGTTTTTCGGTATCAAGCAGTATCGGAAGAGTCCGGAAGGCCGCATGATGATCGACCGAATCATGCTGTCGCTGCCGGTCTTCGGTATGTTGCTGCGTAAGATCGCCGTCGCCCGCTTTACGAGAACCCTGGGAACCCTGATCACATCCGGTGTTCCGATCCTCGAGGGACTCTCGATCACAGCACGTACCTCGGGCAACGCGGTGATTGAAGATTCGCTGATGAAGGTTCGCAAGGCGATCGAGGAAGGTCGCACCATCGTCGATCCGCTCAAGGAGAGCGGCGTGTTCCCGAACATGGTCACGCAGATGATCGGAGTGGGTGAAGCGACGGGTGCGATGGACGCGATGCTGCAGAAGATCGCGGACTTCTATGAAGATGAAGTCGATGCG
>DATAIA010000342.1:0-8900 GCA_036262895.1 Xanthobacteraceae bacterium | reverse complement strand
CAACCAGACCTACGAATGCTCGCCGTGGAGCATGCCGTTGCGCTGCGTATTCGGCTGGCAGAAGCCCTGCTACCTTCTGGGCGAGGGCTATGCGAAGACGTTCCGTGAGTTGATGGAAGAAACCGACTGGGATTCTTATGGAACCGGCAATTACGAGAAGTGCGCGGATTGCATGGTCCACAGCGGCTATGAAGCGACGGCTGTTCAGGATGCCATCCGCAATCCGCTGAAGGCGATGGTGGTCGGCCTGCGCGGGGCTCGTACCGAGGGGCCAATGGTGGCTGAGATTCCGCTTGATCGGCAGCGGCCAGCGGAGTTCGTCTTCTCCCGCCACGTCGAACATAAGCTCACGGAAATCAAGCAGCGCGAATCGGACACGCAGCACCTGACTGCAGCCGAGTGATATCCGCTGAGAAATGCAAAAAAGGGCTGCTCTCGGTGAAAGTGCAGCCCTTTATTTATTTCGAAAGCGGCTTCAGAGAATTTCCAGGCACGTCGAAGCGCCGCAACGAAAACTAGGCTGAAAGCGCGCCGGAGAGTGAGCGCCGGTAAAACCGCCGCCGCCAGGGAGTGTCGATGGGCTGTGCTGGAAAGGTAAAACCAAGGTGGGTGCCCAGCGAATGCCGCACGCGTAGCAATGCAGTGCGTGCAAACCAGGCATCGGCAGCGACCTTAATCAGAGACGGTAATTGTCCCGGGCGGCGCGCCAGCGATGCGGCGATAGCAGGGAGATCCGCATTTCCCTTCGGTCCCAGATCAATCAGAGCCGCAGGTGGCAGATCTCGTTCCGCCGGATCGATAATGACGCGGCACGCAGCGAACGGCAGATCGTGTGCAGCCGCCACCTCTGCCGCGATATGGGATTCCATATCGACGGCTGCGGTATTGGTTTTTTCATGGAGCTCGCGTTTAGCCTGCGCAGTGGCCACCGGAGTGACAACGCCGGCAATGTCCGCGTAAGAAGCGCCTGGCAATGCACGCAGCAGGTTTTGGGACCAGCCGATATGCGTTGGCCGCCGGTTGTTCTCGGTGACAACGCCAGTCGCCACAACCACATCGCCAGCTTGCAGCTTGGGATCGAGACCCCCGGCAACGCCGAAGCTGATAATCCCGGCGCAATCAGATTTGATTGCCGCCTGTAGCACGTCAGCCAAGTTCAGTGCATTGCCGCAAATGACCGACACCCCCGGCCCCGCGGCGATATCTGCTTCAAATGCGAGGCAGGTCACTGCAATTACTGGATGTACGCCCGACATTAACTCAAATTCCCCTCGGAGCGTATTCGCCCCTTGCATGGTTTTTTTTCGGAAAGGTGCTGGAAAATATGGACCTTCCACGCATTGTAATACCGGAAGGCCCCTTTCTGTGAAAGGCCAATTGATTAAATTGCCTAACAGTGCGACGTACTTTCATTGTCCCTTAATTCGGCTTTGTTCAGCTTCTGTTCATGTTTAAATAAGCTGAAAACCAAACACATCGTAGCGCTCAGCGAATGCGAGCGCTCCCCAATTTCACCTAAGTTCTCTCGACGGCATATCTGTCAGCTCAGCCGGTTTTGTATTTTCATTGGCAGCCCCGTTGCGGGGCGCAACGTCACGCGTTGCACAGGCCAAACCTTATGATCCTTCAAGAGTTCCAGCTTGAAGTTCCTCATGATGTTTGCCAGCACAAGTGTTGCCTCCTGCAACGCAAATGCTGATCCGCATACAAATGCGAGGACCTGCGCCGAAGGGCAGGTAAGCGTAGCGGTTGATCTTTTCTCGCTCGCCCGAGAGGAAGCGATTCGGATTAAATATTCCGGGATGTTTCCACAACTTTTGGTGGCGATGCAACAGTAAGGAGCAATGACCACCATCGTACCGCGAAAACGGTAGGCGAGAAATTACATGCCCAAGGCAACAGATTTCGCGTTACCGGATTTGACGTTTCGATAACGGGCCAGCGCCCAGAGAGGGAAGAATTTCGAGTAGCCGTGATAGCGCAGATAGAAGACGCGCGGAAATCCGGTTGCTGTGTAGAGATCCTCATTCCACGTGCCGTCCGGACTTTGCGTCCTCATCAAATAGCGCACCCCGCGATCCACTGCGGGATGATCAATCTCGCCGGCAGCAATAAGACCCAGCAGCGCCCATGCAGTTTGCGACGCGGTGCTCGGTGCCGCCTCATAGCCGCGGTAATCAAGCTTGTAGCTTGCTCCGTCTTCACCCCAACCGCCATCCGGATTCTGAATGGCCACCAACCAGTTTGCGGCTTTTCGGATGGTTTCCGATGAAGACGGCATGCCCGCTGCATTGAGTGAACACAGCACCGACCATGTGCCGTAGATGTAGTTCAGGCCCCAGCGGCCATACCAACTGCCATCGGGCATTTGGACGCGTTCGAGATATTCGATCGCGCGAGCCATGGCTGGGCTGGATTGCGAGATGTCGCCGAGTTGCGCGAGCATGGAGAGGCAGCGCCCGGTCACATCCTCGGTCGGCGGATCAAGCAGAGCGCCGTGATCGGAGAACGGAATGTTGTTGAGATATTCATAATTGTTGTCGGCATCGAACGCGCCCCAACCGCCGTTCTGGCTTTGCATGCCGAGCACCCACTCGCGACCGCGCGCGATCGCCTCCTTGAAGTCGTGCGCGGCTTCGGACTTCACGCCGGCGGCGCGATCCATTGCCATCACGACAACAGCGGTATCGTCGAGATCCGGATAATGCGGATTGGCATATTGAAACGCCCAGCCGCCGGGGCGGACGCCGGGACGTTGCTCGATCCAGTCGCCACGCACGTCCAGTATTTGCAACGGCTTGAGCCAATGCAGGCCGCGAAGCGCCTGATCGCGCGCCTCATCACTGCCGACTTCCAGCAATGTATGGCAGGTCAGCGCGGTGTCCCAAACAGGCGACACACAAGGCTGACAATAGGCTTCCTCGTCTTTGATGATGAGCAGCTTTTCGATCGAGTGCCGGGCGATCTTGACTTCGGGATCGTCGGGCGAAAACCCGAGCACATCAAACATCATTACGGTGTTGGCCATCGCCGGAAAAATCGCGCCGAGACCGCCTTCGCCATTAAGCCGTTCACGCACGAAGGCGACAGCCTTGTCGATCGCATGGCGCCGTGTTGTCGTTGGAAACAACGGTGTCGCGACATGAAGAACCGTATCGACGGCTTGGAAAAACAAATACCAGGACCACTTCTGATGTGGAGCTTTGGATTTGCGTCCGACCGATTGCGGAGAGGTGATGAACAGTTCGTCAATCCCGATGCCGAGCGGGTTGCGCGCCTTGGGCTTGAGCGCTTGAAGAACAAGAAGTGGAACAATGACCGTTCGCGCCCAATAGGACACTTTGTCGAGGTGGAACGGAAACCACTTCGGCAACAGCATGATTTCGACCGGCATGACCGGAACAGTATTCCAGCCTATGACGCCAAAAAGCGCGAGGAGAAACCGGGTAAAGACGTTGCTTTCAGCCGCACCGCCGCGAGCCAGAATGGCTTCTCGCGCGCGCTGCATATGCGGCGCGTCGGGCGAATCGCCGATCATCTTCAAGGCAAAATAAGCTTTAACGCTGGCGCTCATATCAAACGCGCCATCGTGAAATAGCGGCCAGCCACCGTCGGCCCGCTGAATGCGGCGCAGGTACACTGCAATTCTTGCTTCCAGTTCGGCAGCAATCGGTTCGCCCAGATAGTGACGCAGCAAAACATATTCGGCGGGAATTGTTGCATCCGCTTCCAGTTCAAACACCCAGTGGCCGTCGGCCTGCTGGCGATCGAGCAGGGCTTTGGTGGCGGCTTGGATTTGCGGTTCCGGATCGGGATGGCCGGCAGTCCGCGCGGATGATGCCGCTTGTTTGATTGTTTGCTCGTTCATTACATTCACGCTCGCTCGGCAATGAGTTTTGCTGCACGATTTCCGGAACGGATCGCGCCTTCAATGGTGGCCGGCAACCCCGTTGCAGTCCAATCGCCAGCCAGGATCAGGTTTCGCCATTGGGTTTCCGGGCCCGGACGATTTGCCTCTTCTTTTGGTAACGCGGCGAATGTGGCGCGCCGCTCTTTAATAATTTGCCAGGGCGGGAGAGTTTCGCTCGCACCCGTTGCCTGGACGATTTCGCGCCAGATATCCCGGGCAAGGGTGTCACGTGGGACATCAAGCAAACGATCACCTGCGCTGATCGTCACCGACATGCGATCCTGGAAGGAAAAGATCCACTCGGTTTTTCCTTTGACGACGCCAATCATGGGCGGCGTGCCGGGCGGGGGGGCCACACGGAAATGCGCGTTGACGATGGAGCGGAACTCCATTGGTGTTTTCAAACGGGGCACCAGGGTTCCGGAAACCCACGGCGGGGTTGCCAGCACCACGCGATCGTGTTCGCCGAGCGTCAACATCGTATCGCTAAAATCGAGGGCAACCACGCGTGTGTCGCTCATCGACATGGCCCGCAGGCGATGGCCGAAGCGAACCGGAACGTTGCGATCCTGGAGGTACTTAAGGGCTGGGGTGACAAACGCGCTGTCGAGCCCGTCCGGTGCAATCAAAGGCCGGCATGCCTTCCCGCCCGCGGCAAGGGTTTCGCGCACGATGGCGGCACCCAGTGCCGCCGATGCCTCGCGCGGGTCGGTGTTTAATGCCGCATTGAAAAACGGCTGCCACAAGCGGTCGTAAAGAAGCCCATTGCAGGGCATGGTTTCCCCGATTGTGCGCGTTGCGTCCGCCCACAACAACGGCAGCACTCCCAGATAATCCAGCGCGCGTGTGCCGGGAACGCGGCGGTTGCGTGAGAACACCCACCAGCCGATCCGGCCCGCATTCGGCTGTAAAACCCAACGTTCTTTGCTTTCGAGATCGACGAACGCAAATGAGGCCTGTTCCGGCCCCTGCATCCGGTGTTCCGCGCCGATCGTGCGCAGATAGTCAAGTGCTGCATGATTTCCCGACAATAGGACGTGGTTGCCGTTGTCGATCGTCATGTTGAGCGTTGCGTCGTGATAAGAGCGACAACGCCCGCCGGCTTGGCCGGCCGCCTCATAAAGCACGACAGCACGGCCGGATTTACTTAAGCGAACGGCTGCAGCAAGGCCGGCTAGCCCGGCGCCGACAACATGAATGGTTGATTGCTGCATCAGAAGATAACGTTCCGCACGAGAATCCAGACCAGATAGAGACGATTGACATGAATGCGATGGCGTGGAGCGGCAAAGCCGCGCTCGGTGAGACGGTCGAGCATCGGCCGATAGGCTTCCGCCATGATCCGCGGCGCTCGCACCGTCCGTCGCGGACAGCGGCGCATAATCGCGTCCGCTTCACGGAAATGCTCGCGTGCGCGTGCGATAACCGGTTCGCACGCTGCGCCAAGCGTTGGACTTGAAATCGCCGCAAGTGGATCGGTCGTGGTGATGCCGGCCGCGTTTAGTGCTTCTTGAGGCAGATAAAGCCTGCCGATTGCGGCGTCTTCATCGATGTCGCGGAGGATATTGGTCAGTTGGAGCGCGCGCCCAAGGTGGTGCGCAAGCGCCATTCCCGCTTCATCACCAGTACCGAAGACCTTGACGCACAATCGCCCGACCGCGCTTGCAACGCGGTCGCAGTAAAGATCAAGCGTGTTCATATCGGGCGCGCGGATGTCGGCAAGGACGTCCATCTCCATCCCGTCGATAATGGCGTGAAAGTCCTCGCGCCGGAATCCAAACGTCTGCAGTGGCCCCGCCAGATTCTTCAGCCGCGCCGGTGGGGTGCCTGCATAAAGCGCGTCAACATCGACGCGCCATTGAGCAAGTTCCGCCAACCGGGCGGGCCGGGGGCCTTCTTCATCCGCCACATCGTCAACGGCACGGCAGAACGAGTAGATCTCATAGATCGCCTCGCGCTGTTCCTGCGGCAGAATGCGCATCGCCGTGTAGAACGAACTGCCGGATGCGCGTTTTGCCGCGATGTTGTTTGTTTGATCGTTCACGGGTGCACTCACGCATCTTGGGCTGTGCGTCCAGCCCCATGAAAGCGCCGCATCGCGCGGCTGCCCAAGGTCGCAATCATTGCGGCAAGACTGACGCCGAAGGTTTCAGCTTTGTTCAAGTGAACGCGTTGGCTGAGCGGGTCGCGCTGTTTGAGAACTTCAACGAGGGTTTCTGCGAGACGTTGGATAATGGAGATTTCAAGCGCGAGGCGCAGGTTGCGAGTCTGTGCACTTAATTCTTTGCTCTGTTTAAGCAGTTCGGCGGTGCGCCGGGCGAGTTCCGTGATGCAGGCCCGCAACGCCGGTGACGCTTCGTTGCCGCCGAGCGCTTCAACACTCAATCGGTGGCGCGCCAGATAATCCAGCGGAACGTAGACGCGATCGATGTTTTTGTAATCGGCTCCGCAATCCTGCAAATGATTGATGATCTGCAGTGCGGCGCACAGCGCATCGGACGCCGGCCATGTCGCTTTACTCTCGCCGTGGACGTCCAATACGAAACGGCCGACCGGCATTGCCGAATAGGTGCAGTAACCGATCAGGTCGTCCCAATCGCTATATCGCAATTTGGTGACATCCATCCGGAATGCGGTGAGCAGGTCTTGCGCGTGGCGTGGGCTCAATCCGCGTTCGCTTAAGGATTTGCGCAAGGGAAACGCGACAGCGACATCGTCACGCTGGCCGAGCAATGCATGTTCCAGATCATCGAGCCGCGCCAGCTTCTCGTTTGCAGCAAGAGTAGGGTGGTCGGCGATATCGTCGGCAGCGCGCACGAACCGATAGAAATCGAGAATGATCCCGCGATGGCGGCGATCGATGACCAGCGAAGCAACGGGGAAGTTTTCTCCCCGATGCGTCTTCGTCGGCTCGACCTGGTGATCGTTGGTCATCGCGTATCCGCTTAGTGGGTTCGTCTGTGGCGATCGAAAACCCGAGCCGCACGGCAGCCGCGCTCCGGTCCCGCCCCTCTAAAGGCCGGCCTGGACACGGCCCTTCCACAGGCCGCCCTTGCCGCGCATATGCTGATAGGCGGAATCGAGCGTGAAGGCCAGATAAGCGAACGCAACAACCGGTAAGGCCGGCCCCCAGAGCGGGGAGACGCGATAAAATCGCAAAATTGGCTGATAAATCAGAGACATAATAATCCATGCTGCAATGGCTAGCATCTGTGCCGTTCCGGCTCCGAAGAGGGCCAGGAACGGGGGCGCCACATACGTAAGCGCCATGCCGGCTACGGTTCCGGCCAGCAGAATCGGCGAATAATGAAGCTGGTCATAGGCCGAGCGCGAAACCATGCGGCGGATATCGCCAAAGCCGGGATAGGGACGCAGGCTCAGCACGCGATCGGTCAGGCCAAGCCAGATCGGTCCGACCGATTTGAGTTTTGCGGCGAGCGTGCAATCGTCGATCAAAGCGCCGCGGATCGCATCAATCCCGCCTGCGCGTTGCAAGGCATCGGCGCGCACCAACATGCATCCGCCGGCAGCTCCCGCCGTGGCGTTCTCTCGCCGGTTCACCCAGGCAAACGGATAGAGCATCTGAAAGAAGAAAATGAAGGCGGGAATCAGCGCGCGCTCCGCCAGACTTTCGCAGCGCAGTTTCGCCATCAGCGACACCAGCACACACTGCGTTGCTTCCGCGTGCGCAACCAGCCGCCGTAACGTATCCGGCGCATAGGCGATATCCGCATCGGTGAGTAGAAGATAGGCGGGCGGCGTCGCCCGGCCCGCATGGGCAATGCCTTGTTTCATCGCCCAGACCTTGCCTGCCCATCCGGCCGGCAGGAGCGAACCCGATAGGATTTCGAGCCGGGTTGATGCGGCGCGATCGGCTGTGTCCCTCGCAATCGCCGCAGTACCGTCGCTGCTTTGATCGTCGACAAGGACGATTGTGAACCGCCCCGGATAATCCTGCGACAGCAAGGAGCCGATGCTTTGCGCGATCACATCGGCTTCGTCGCGGGCGGGAACCACGGCAACGATATCAGGCCACGCTGCTGGGGCGGGGGTGTTGGTGCGATCTTCGCGGATCGAGGCCGTCCAGAACCGGCCGCGCGCGGTGAGGAGATACACCCATATCGCGAATGCCGTTCCGGCGATGGCCAGAGTGATGCTCATTATTGTCCAACGTGCTGATCATCAAACACGGGAAGCTCTCATTTCAAGTCACAAGCTACGCGCTGGCGCGGGCTTTGATCGCATGATCGACAAGGGTCTTGCCAAGCGACCAGATGGCTCCGGGAACGCGATGGCTGTCGGCAATCACGGCCTCAAACGAACGCTCGATCCATTCGCAATCGGCCTCGTTGATAACGAGCGGCGGCAGAAGTTTGATCGTATAGATGCCGTGGCCCGCGACCTGGCTGAGGATCTTGTGTTCTTTAAACAGCGGAATGGTGATGAGTTGGCAGAAGAGGCCGCGATTGACGGCATCGAGTGCCGTCCATGCCGCTTTCAGCTTGAGCGAGCGCGGAGAGCCGAATTCGACGCCGATCATCAAACCCTTGCCGCGCACCGATTTTATCAGTTCGTAGCGCTGTGCCATGGCTTCAAACGATCGAAGTAAACGCTGCCCCATGCGATCCGCGTTTGAGACAAGTTGCTCGCTTTCCATCACGTCGAGCGTCGCAAGGCCGGCAGCCATTGCCAGATCGTTCTTGGAGAAGGTCGAGCCATGAACCACGGCGCGGTCCATGCGGTTGAACAGTTTGTCAAAGATCCATTTGCGCGACAGCACTGCCCCAACCGGGACATGCCCACCCGAAAGCGATTTCGCAATCAGGATCAAATCGGGCTCGATGCCCCAGTGCTCGACCGCAAAGAAGCGTCCGGTGCGGCCGAGGCCCGTTTGGATCTCGTCCGCAACAAACAACGTTCCATACTTGCGGCAGAGTTCGAGCGCGCCACGCAGGTAATCGTCATCGGGTATGTTGACGCCCTTGCCTTG
>DATAIA010000341.1:0-5223 GCA_036262895.1 Xanthobacteraceae bacterium | reverse complement strand
GTTTTAGCCTGGTCCGTCGGCTCATTGATCCCTTATCAAGGGATGCCCGCGATCGTCCGATGCCAAGTCATTCTCCGCGCTGGCCCGGATTCGCGGGTCGCTGCAGCCAGGGACTGAAGACAATGTTGTTGCCCTGAACGGTGGAGCAACCTGGCGCGCCCGGGCCTCCGGGACATCCCCACCAATTCTGCCTCGCGTCGACCTTGCCAGAGCCGAGATTTGCCACGCCGATCGCGCCGCCGCGGAGATCATTCAGATGAACATCGATCTGCGCCGAGGTGCTGATGGCGATATCAATCAACTCACGGTCGATCACGTTTCCTGTGACCCTGTTTCCGTTCAGCGGCTCGCCGCTCGTTCCGGCATGAATGATGATCCCGGTCGGCCCAGCAGTCGCCGTGTCAGCGACATCGGCCCCGTTATCGGCGATGTAGTTGCCGGCCACCAGGTTACCGGTGAGGATGGCGCCGGCTTTATGCGCGTGCATCGCCACCCCCGGCTGCCCATTTCCGGTGATCCGGTTGCCGATTACAACATTGTCGTAGGTCTGCGTTTGCATGGTCGCGAAAACCGGTGGTCCGGGCGAGGTGAAAAGCCCAACACCGGTGCCGTTCCCCGAGACGGCGAGCCCGTTTTTGGAAACATCATTGCCCGTGATAGTGTTGCGAAACACACCATAGGCCACGATCGGGCTCGAGACGCCATTGGTGACCGACGGACCGAAGAGCAGAGTCGTCGCCGGCGGGCGGTGCGATGCGAGCGTGATCCCACAATCATAGCCGTTTTCGTTCACCACGTTGCCGGTGATCAGGTTGTCATGGTTGGGGCCGGTCTCATCCGTCAGCAGAATGCCGCCGGCGTTATGGTCGACGATGTTGTTGGCGACGGTCGAATGGTGAACAGCGGCCAAATGAATGCCTTCGCCGCAATCGAAACCTTCGCTGGTCTCCCAAGCGGGGATGAACGGACAGCCGGTTGACGTGGTGGGTACGACCAAATTCCTGTTGTTGCCCGTGGCATGGTTGTCAACGATCGTCACATTCACGGCATTTGTCGCCAAGATGCCCTCGAACGGGGCATTGGCGACTGTAAAACCTTGCACGACCACATCGCTAATGCCGGTCAGTTGCGTTGTGCCCGGAACCTTGAGCTTGCCGGTCGCGTCGACGAGGGCGCTCATGCCGTCGACATAGATACCCACGCCATTTCCGTTGGGAGTGTTGCTGCTGCCAGCATCGATGATCGTGTTGGCCGCGTTGTCGCCGATCAATGACAACCCCGATTTCCTGATGATCACCTGCTCGCGATAAGTCCCGTGCGCGACATTGATCGTATCGCCCGATTGGGCGGCAGCTATCCCGGCGGTGATTGTTGGGTAGCAGCCAGCCTTTGGCTTGGTATCGACGCAAACGGTCGCGGCCGATGCCGAAACGCCTCTGGTTAAGAGAAACAATGTCCACAGCACTCCCCAAGCGCGAATGTGCGTCATGTCCACCCCATTTGCCTGTTCTCGAGTTCAAGCGTGGTCGGAATCGTGATAGATATACGCTTTTCACGAACGTCCGACGATTTCTCGCTCAATTACGACTGCTCGACCTGTAGCCTGGCACTAGAAACGGTCGCGCACTGCTGAAAAAGCGGAACTAATCGGCTCTCGAAGAGGGGCGCCGCTGAACGCAGCAGGCAAGTCGGCCGCCGGCGATTGACAAATCAACCGTGTTGAACGGTCGGACTCGGTCGGATTGCCGCCGCCATTCGGGCGACGGTCAGGCGAAAGCCCGCGGTGCTCGGTACCATTCGTGCGCCGAACTCCCTGCTGCACAATGCAAATTATTCCAGACCCCAGCCTCTTACTTTGGGACTGCGGGGAAGCCCGAGAACCGGGGTACTATCTTGTATGGGATTAACTTTGTATTTTAGTGACATTCGCAGGTCTGCCCGGCTAGATGCACCTCGCCAACACGCCCGTGTGGCACGCAACTCTCCTCAGGCCTCCTCCCGCCGTGATTTGGGAGGGGCCGCTTCTCGGCGGCGCCCGATCCATGTCCAGCAGGCTCGACGACTCGTTTTGCGAAGGATTGGCGCGCGATCTGTTAGAGCGTGATGGGCCCGAGGTCGTCTCGCGGCTGCGTCTAGAGGCGATCGCAGCACGCGGAGAGGGGCACCGACGTGGTGCGGAACTCTTGAGCCAGATTGCGGATGCCGCTGAGCGTTTGTGCCGGCAAACCGAGCAGTCGAACTGAGGCGGTATTCCATGCAAAAGCTCGATCGCGCTTTCCATGAACGTGTCGCTCTCGACCTGTTGGCCCGCGACGGGCTCGGTGTCGTTTGGAAACTCCATCTCGACGCAGCCAACGCTTATCGTCGCGGATATCCGCGTGGAGCCCAGATCCTGGTCGAGACCGCCGATGCGGCCGAGCGATTGATCCGTCACGCGGCGAAAATCGAGCTCGCGAGGCATACGGAATGACGGGCACATCGGTGTTCCGCACGACGCTCTTGGCGATAGCCACCGCGTTCGGTGCGCTCGGCATTTTCTTCCTCTCCTAAAGTGGTATGTCCGCTCCGGTCGGCGACTACGCAGTCGTGTTTCTTGCGATGGCATCGGCGATCGTGTGGTTCGTCGAGAATTCTGCCAAGGGTACCTAACCCGATGCCGGTCTTCCTCTCGCAACCCTGGCTAATGGCGCTCATCCCGATTGGGCTCGCCATAATGCCGATCAATAAGCTGACGATCTTGCTGCTGTTGGTGCTAGCCGCCGATGTTGCCGTAGCGCTGATGCTCGCCGAGGATTTTCGTCAGTATCGAGTGCATGCCGTACCAGCGGAACTCGGCAGCTATTCCCATAGGCTTCGCTGTTGGACAACTGAGGCCGCACGAGGCAATGAGATGGCTATCAACCTTGCTCAGATCGAAGAACTCGACCATGAGACGATGAACGCCCGCTGCGCGGCGCTCATCAACGGTTACTGGGCGCGACAAGGTATTGTGGTCGAACTGAGCGGTGTTCAGGGATCGCCACTCCAGTCCAATCTGCAACCGAACGGTCTGCCACCGGGTTACAGCGGCGAAGATGCGATCCGGATAACCGCTCGTTAGCATCACGGTGCTAGGCCAGCGCCGAGGTGAGCTCATGCGCAAAGCCCTTATTCTTCGGCCAGCGGCACGATCTTGTGATCGGCGGCTGCATACAGACAGTGCCGCCATCCTGCAACGTCAAGCCAGCACAGCAGCTCGTCAAATTCGAGATTACACCCGCGCCTCAGTGCGACCGGCAGCCATGCAGCGCGTCGGCCAAATAGTCCCGAATTTGGGCTTCCCGGGCTTGCCGATTGGCTCGCCCAAGGACTTGCCAAGCCAATCTTTAAGTGAGTTCAAGCAGCCGTTCGCGCGCAGCCTGCCGTATGCGCGGTGGCAAGCTGATTCTGCCAATGAATGATTGTTTCACGCACCTGTTTTAGCTCGTCAGCGCCGGCAAAACGGGCCGGTATGTCTTCGAGCGCGTACAGCGCATCATCGAGGTTGTACCAAAACGCCTGATCGATAGTGATCGAGGAGCCGGCCTGAGCTTGCCAAAGCTTCGCCTGGGTATCGCGTAGTTCGGCGAGACATTTGGTGACGCTGGGTCGCTCCGATTCCGCTACAAGTCCCGCGGTCAACTCGTTTGCGATTTCGTCGATGCAAAGCGTCAGACCATGACCCAAAATTTCGAAGAACCGTTGACGGTCCATCGCACCAGCACTCCTCAATGGGATCGGGAAAAGGCCAATTTGCACTGCTCCCTATTAAATAAACCGAAACTCCCGCGGTTATTTCGCGGGAAGCCTGTGCCGTGCGGTCGCAGAGTTGGCCGCTCTCGGCGCGTCGCCGTAATAAGAATCCTGGCTGGTCGGCTTAGGCGCCGACGGGCGGTTTCCTCAAATCGCCGAACGGTCCCGCTAAACTTCTCTTAAGTATGAATAAAATGGCGTCTTCCCGCAGTGCGCGTATCCTGCGGGGGTGCTGTTCGACATCTTTATCCAGATCCCCTCTCTCGTCATGGCAGAGTTTGCCGGGTGCATTCGCTGTATGTTTATGGCGGTCATGATCGGGGGTCTCATCGCCATCGTAGCCGGCGCAGTCGGCCTCTACGTGCGCGTCCCGAGCGTAGGCGTCCGGTACGCTGGTCGAAACTGGCAGAAAACCTCATTGAGGTGCAGCCGTAGGGTTCCGGCATTACCGCTGTACTGACCTGCAGTGAGATTCTGGTTCTCCTTCCATTGGGCGCTTCCTTTACCGGAGCACATCATGACCTTGTACCGCTGCCATTTTCTCGATGCTCACGATCACATTGAAGCGCGCGAGGAGATCGATGCTGTTTCGCTCATCGATGCCATCGATCGATCTAATGCGATGCTCGACCATAGATCGCACCATCACGCGGTCGAGGTTTGGGCCGGCAACAGATGGGTCTACCGTGCTGGCCGGATCGTAACGATGCCCCCAGAAAGTGCGACATTAGCCGATTCCGGGCCATACGAATCGCCTCGAACGGCAGCGTAGAACGACCGAGGTGGGTTTGTCCGATGCGGCCGCGCGCAAAATCGCCATGGTGCTGCGCAATCACGTTGATCTAGAGCCGCTTGACCGGGTGATCCACGAGTTGCTGGAAATCCGCGGCGACAACGATTTTGGGGACACCACCGAGAGGTCCGTATACGCACTCGGCTTGCTACCGTGAGTTTGCCGAACGTGCCGGAAGCAGCGCCATATCCGAGGGTTGGCTGCAGATACCGGAGCTCGAAGAAGAAGCCGAATTTTTTGGAAAAAGAGCGCAAAGCCGCAAGATTGTGGTCACCCGTCGGGATAGCTTCCCGCCTTTGTTCGAGCTATGCGTTGCCGCCGCTCCCTCGGCGCAAAAAGCGGCCGACCTGCAGCAAAGCGAGCCGGTAAGCCGGTACGGCTGAATGATGTCCTCGCGATGCCAAGCCTCGGTGGGCCAGTTATCGGCATCCCGCGCATCCGAGCGAGATTCTGTGCCGACTCGAAAGACCGTTTTGCTCATCTCCTCGGATATCCGCGTCCGAGCGGTTGTCATCCCCTCATGCGAATATACTCCACTTGAAAGTCGATAACCTGGCATCTCTGCCTGCGCAGTCTGATGACCGACAAACTCGTCTTCGGCATGAATACCGCGTCGTTGCTATGCTTTATCCTGATTGCGATAGGGCTCGCCATGACAG
>DATAIA010000340.1:0-1535 GCA_036262895.1 Xanthobacteraceae bacterium | reverse complement strand
ATCGGCATCAACGGCATTCTTCCCGCCGTCAAACAGATCGAAAGCGGCGGGATGCTGGCGTCCGTCGATTTCAACATGTTCAAGATCGGCTGCACCGCGACGCGGGCGGCGGTGCGGTACCTCAAGAAAGAGCCGTTGCCGGAAAAAGTGATGCTCCCGGCAGAAGTGATCGACAGGACCAACTACAAGGCATGGCTGGTGCCTGTCGACCAGCGCGCCTGCCCGGAATGGAGCGAGGTGGCGCGCTGACCTCAGCCCGCTCAGGGACGGGTCTACAGGCCTGCCCCGCCGGGAAAGCCGGTTCTGAACTTGCCGCTACCGGGCGCGAAGCTATATTGCGGCGATGGCTGACAGCTCGCCCGACCTGAAAGCGTTTTTGCTCGCCACGCCGTTCTTCGGCGGCCTTTCCGATGCCAGTCTCGAATTCCTTGTCTCGATGCTGGTCGAGCGCCGTTTCGGCGGCGGCGCCACCATCTTCGCGGAAGGCGAGCCGGGCCGCTCGATGTTCATCGTTCACGCGGGCGATCTGGTCGTCAGCAGGCTCGGCGATGCCGGGCGCTCGATCCGGATGGCGGGTCTCGGGCCCGGCGATTTCTTCGGCGAGATGACGCTGATCGAAATGCAGAACCGCTCCGCTACCGTCGTCGCGGAAACCGACACCGTGCTGTACGAACTGACGGCCCGAAGCCTCTACGCCTGCTACAAGGCCGACATCCATGCCTATGTGCTGGTGCTGCAGAACATCAACCGCGAACTCTGCCGCCGCCTCCGCCGCGCCGACCGGCGCATTTCAGAGCTGAGCTTTCGCGGGAGCGAGTGACACGGACGTGCCCCTTCCGCGAAAAGTGGAATCACTATGCCCGTCGGCCGGTTTGCGGTGCGTTCGGTAAGATGGGGCTCTGACCCACGACTTCTTTCGCGAGTGCGGCAGACTGAGCGAAGAGAAAGAGCATTCCCGTCCGTTCCCCGGGCTTGTCAATTGGTAGCTTTGGACGCCTTTGTGCGTTAATGTTTGATGCGCCTCGCATACTCGAGGGCGCGCTATGGAATTTCGTTGGCTTCGGATTCATCTGGAGATACCGCCATGGTCGCAAAGGTAATCAGCAATCTTGAAATGATAAAGAAGTGGTATGCCGATTTTGATAGGAAGGATTTCGATGCAGTCGTATCGATATTTGCAGATGATGCGATACTGACTATCGGTGCCGGCGACTCGGAGACGGCGGTAGCGTACGGCGGACGGTTTGTCGGCATAGCGCAGATCAAGTATTTCTACGCCGGGCGTTTGAACGCTAATGCCCATCCTTTTACGGTCATTCGGCCGCGTTGCTTGGCTCCAGGGCTGGAAAAAGAATTTGATCGATGGGTTATCATCGCGGCCGAAATTCAAGACAGTGGTCACGACAACAAGCCGGTCTATCAGGGCCCCTATTTGCATGTATGGAGCATCAATCCGCAGGATCAGAAGGTTGCTTCGCTCAGCATGTTCTTCGATGTCGATGGCAAGCTTTAAGGGGCAATTGTTGTGCAGCGAG
>DATAIA010000339.1:0-4057 GCA_036262895.1 Xanthobacteraceae bacterium | reverse complement strand
GCTTCGCATCCGTTAGCGAAAGGCGACAGGAGTGGGACTAGACCAGCTCTTGAGCGGTATTGATCCGACAACAATGTCGGATCTTGGCACTTCTCGGACATCCCACCTGCGCCGAGGAATGTCGGTTATCGGGGGTAAAGCGGACATCCCGCATCCGCGATCTAAGGTCTGCTAATGACCCATAGCGGACATCGTCCCGCCGCAGGCCCCCGCTTCGCCGTGTCCCGGCTTTTGCGGCGGAGAGCCACGTCATTTGCCACGACTTTTTGTGACAAGTACGTTGTCGGTAGACACCTACACCACTCAGGGAAGCTTCAGCTTCCGCATTGGTACTGCCTTTACTGCAGGCGGGGTTTGCTCCGGGGGACACCTCACAACGAGGCGCATGAAGGTGAGGCCGACATGCGCCGGCTTAGCCTTCTACTGGGGCCCACTTCGGTTCATCTGCCATTATCACCTCCCTTGTCAGCGGCATCCTAAAGGTCGTGATGCGACTCATGGCGTAGCGCCCGAGACCGACGGTACGGTCGCCGCTACTCCCGCCGTGGTTACCGCTGACGAGTATGACGTAGTCGTCCCCGACGAAGGCCACGACGCCGACGTGGTTCGGCATCACGGCAATCGCGCCAACCCGCGCGGGGGTCGGCTGGCCGTAGGATGCGTATCCGCGCGCCAGATTGCCGCCGCTCGGGTAGCCAGCCTCCTGGAGGACCATGTCGAGGTAGTGAGCGCACCAGTTGTGGCTCCATCCGGTCGGGTTCTTACCGTCGTAGCGCATGGCCAGAGCCACGAGCGCGTTGGTTGTATCGGGGAAGTCAAGTTCAGCCTCGGCGGTAGCGTGTAGCGCGCGGTGGGCCGGTTCGGCCTGTATTAGGCCATGCTTGTGTGCCTTCTCGACTACTCCCTGGGTCCTCTTCACGACGCGCTTAATCCGCTCCACTCTTAGCTTAGTTCCCTTGCTCTTTAACTCGACCACGCGCTGGGTCTTCTTGACTACGCGCTGGGCTTTCTTCTGGCAGCGCACCTGTATGCGCTTGGCGTGCCTTGCCTTGACGTGGTTTTCCGCGCTGGCGCTCGCGGGTAAAGGCGACGCCGCGACGAATGCTGCCCCGATGAGAGTTGCCGCTAATGGCATAACGATGCGCTGCATTTCGCTGTTCTCCACCAATTCATTCTCGAAGCCACAAAACAAAAGGTCGCCAAGACTTGCGTCTCAACGACCTTTGAGCGAACGCACGTTGCTGGTGGATTATGACACCCGTATGGGCAAAACAGGCCGGAAAATCGGCGGCAACTGGAACTCGCCGCGACAAGTCTGATTCTGGGGTAAACCGGGCGTCCCTGATCCGCTCTCTAATGTCTGCTAATGACCCAAAGCGGACATGCAAAGGGTGGCACTTGATTGTTCGGAGTTAATCCAAGGCGGCTCTTTTAGGGGCTTAATCCTCGGCCCCCTCCGGCAATAGGTCGAAGAAGCCCTGAGGCTTCACCCATTGCCATTCGCCGGCGCCGACATCTCGGTCGGTGCGGCACACGTGGAGCGTGTTGGTCCGGATCATTGAGCTATAGGGGGCAATCGTCTAGATGCCGATGCTCCCTTCGCCTGAGCCGCGCCCAACAAAGACCAAGCCGCGCGCGGCAATGGGTTGGTCAATTAAGGACAAGACCAAGATGACGAAACCATCGCATTGGGTATCAGAGCTGGCAAGGGTCGCGCTACCCTTGGTCTTCGTTTCCCTTGTGGCAGCTGCAGTGGCCGGCATCACGACTCCCCTTTTTTTCGCGATGATCTTTTCGGCCGCTCTTGTTATCGTCGTCATTCGAGCACTGTTCCCTGCGGGCCGGCTCTTCCCAATCGCCTTCGTGAGTTTGATCGCGGTCTACGCCGCTATTTTCTCTCTGTTTGTCGAAGAGATATTCCGCGGAATTGATGCTGCGTTCTTGGTCGTTGGCTTCTGCCTGCCGATCGTTTTCTTTTTGGTTGGTTGTTGGCTTCGACGAGATCAGGTCAGAGCCGTCGTTGCCCATCCAGCGATACGAAGTGAGCGGCGGGTCATGAGGGCGGCCGTTTGGCTTGTGCCCGTTTTCTTCGTTGGCGCGGCTGTCATTGTGCTATCTCGCATTGTCGGGGCGCTTGCAAATATGGACATGGTGTTCCTTGGAGCCATGTCCATTATTGGATTGATCGTACTGACCGTCAGCCGGGAGGTAGCCATCTTTTTGGTTGATGCTGGTCTCCTCTTCGAGGAGTTTTTCGCGCGTGTGTCGCGGCTCGTCATTCCAGCCTTTGCCTTTTTTACATTCTATTCGCTTATTGTAATCCTCTTCGCCTCGGCTTACCGGCTTATCTCGGCATACACATCCGAAGCCCAGTTCAATGTGGGGGGCGCCCTCCGTGGCTTGAGCTTTTCGGAGTCGATCTATTTTTCGATCAATACCATCAGCACCGTCGGCTACGGCGATATTATTCCGTACAGCAATCTCGCCCGTTTGCTGTCGTCCCTTGAGGTCTTCTGCGGCATTATGCTGTTGTTATTCGGTGTGTCGGAGCTGCTTGAGTACGCGAGAGAACATCGCCGAGATCGGCGTAGCGAATAGAAGGTGGGCGGCAAGCAGCCAAACCCTGCACGGCGCGGACGCTTCGGCCCCATGCGTAACCGCTTTTCGAAAAAGATCCCCGGCGTCCCCGGCATGGACCTCAACCGGATTCGGATGCCGAGCAGTGCATGCCAACACCACCGAACAGCTCGCCGAGCAGTTCACCACAGCTCTCACTGCCCGGGGTCCCACTGTTATCGTCGTCCAGACCCAGCCAATGATGGCCCACCTTGGCTAATGCCCTGTCGTGATCGGAGACCGTCCATGACTGCAGCCCAGCACCGCCGGCTGGGCGCTGGGACTGATCGTAGGCGTTAACCTGATCACATCCGGCACAGCAATCGTCATGGTGGCGCTCGCCGGACGAAGTGTCGTCAAAGCGATCGCGAGCGTCGGCACCTAATTGCTCAAAGTTGTTGAGCTGAAGCTGTCGCTTCACAAGAGCATTGCTCAGCCCAGAAGCAGTCGTGGTGCGAGAAGCGAAGGGCTACCAGCACACCTGGGCACCTGAGGTGCAGACATATGTCGAGACCACGCCTTGCCAACAAACCGTGTAGGATTTGTCTGTCACAATGTCAGGATGGTACATCATGTTCTCGCTCACCCTGCCGCGCCAATAAGGTTGCGGTTCTGCGCGCATGGCACTGACGGTGACTGCGTCAAGGTGGTTCTCGGCCTTGTACTGCTTGATATAGTCTTCAAGTGAGCGTTGCGCGCGGCTCACCGCCGTGTCCTTGTCGAATCCATCAGCGGTTCCGGCCAGAACAACACAAGCTGCCGATGCTGGCGCGCCTTGAGCCATACATAACCCCGCCGCAACCAATGCCAACCTAATAGTCCGCAAATACGCCCTCCTGAACGTGACGCCAAAAAAAGGCGTTCGATCAGTTTGGGGGATGACCGAACGCCTTAGAAGCGCTTTCGCGCGGGGTGCCGGGAGGGAAACCGACACCTGAGGAAGCCACATCTTCGGCTAGACGGGGGGCACTAGCGATGTAGAGACGTGGCCCCACTGAGAATTATAGTGCGCTACACGGGTAGACAATGTGAACATCCTATGACGCGTCCATTTCGGGGGTGTTTCTAATATCGATGTCCTCAATATCGTACATCGATGAAGGCGATAACTGCGCAACTCGCTCTACGACGTTGTTGAGAACGCCCGTCTATCTCAGGCTCGCCGCCGACGTGAAGGATCTATGGGGAGGTACTCGACGCCGGATTGTTGAACTGGCTGCGGGTAGAGCTTCATGAACTCCATCACCTGAACCGGCATGCCCACTTTGACAGGAAGGCCGAGCGCTTTCGCTTCAGTGGCGGTGAGCGCATAATCATGCGTCCAGTAACCGCCCGTTAGCTTGTCCGCGATTGTCTCTGCCGCCAACCGATCCAGCCGAGGCGTCAACAATTCAACTGCGCCTTGCCTCACTTGCGCGACCGCCTTTTCGCCTACATCGGC
>DATAIA010000338.1:0-13120 GCA_036262895.1 Xanthobacteraceae bacterium | reverse complement strand
ATACAACCGGCACGATGAGAAGCATGGCAGCGTTGCAATTGGGGCCGCTACCGGTATAGTCCGCGCGAACTTCGCGGCTCGCGTTTACCTAACCTCGTGCAATTTCGAGCTGTTTTACCGGTCAGGAGAGGACTTTCATGTTCATTACGCCCGCATTCGCGCAGGCCACGTCATTAGGTCCTTTGACCGACATCCTGTCGTCGCCGGTCGCGTTTATGGTTCCTATCTTCATTATCTTCTATTTCTTCATGATCCGGCCGCAGCAGCGCCGTCAGAAGGAACACCAGGAACTCATTAAAAACGTGCGGCGGGGCGATACGGTCATCACCTCGGGTGGTCTGGTCGGCAAAGTGACGAAGCTGGTCGATGACGAACAAATCGAAATCGAGATTTCCGATGGGGTGAGGGTGCGGCAATTGCGCCAGTTGGTGAGCGATGTTCGTGCCAAAGGCGAACCGGTAAAGGAAGAGAGCGCGTAAAGCTGTATTAGCGAAGCGCCTGAACGGTCGAGACCCATGCTTTTTTTCTCGCGATGGAGAGCTGCGGCGATCTTGCTCACGGCATTAGTCGTGTGCCTGTTTGCCGTGCCGAATTTTCTGCCGCCGAACGTCGTGCAGAAATGGCCCGCCTGGGCGCAGCGCCACATCGTGCTGGGTCTCGATCTGCAAGGCGGCTCGCACATTCTGCTTGAAGTCGATTCAAACGCAGTTCGGAAAGAAAAGATCGAAGCGCTGCGTGATGACGTGCGTCGTGTGCTGCGCGACGCGCGGATTGGTTATACAGGTCTGACGGCTCGCAACGAGACCGTTGAAGTACGTCTGCGCGAGCCGAACGATCTCTCAACGGCCCTGCCAAAGCTTCGTGAATTATCGCAGCCGTTAGGAGGCTTGCTCAGCGCAACCGGTCAACGTTCCGTGGACATTACGGATGCCGGCGGTGGGCTGATCCGGCTTTCGTTGACCGAGGCTGCAGTGACCGAGCGCATTCGACAGGCAGTCGAACAGTCGATTCAAATTGTCGAGCGGCGCGTCAATGAGCTTGGAACGGTTGAGCCAAGTATTCAGCGCGAAGGTGTCGACCGTATTCTGGTCCAGGTTCCCGGTCTGCAAGATCCGCAGCATCTTAAGGAAATTCTCGGCAAAACCGCGAAGCTCACCTTCCGTCTTGTCGATGTAAACAACAGCCTGGAACAGGCCGTGCAGGGCCGTGTTCCGCTTGAGGACGAGTTGCTGCAAGGCGAGAAGGACAACATCCCGTATCTGATCGAAAAGCGGATCATGGTATCAGGCGAAGATCTGACGGATGCGCAGCCGGGGTTTGATCAGCGCAGCGGCGAGCCGATTGTTACGTTCCGGTTCAACACCAACGGCGCACGTCGTTTTGCGCAGACGACGCAGGAAAATGTCGGCCGACCCTTCGCCATCGTTCTCGACAACAAAGTCATTTCCGCGCCAGTAATCCGTGAGCCAATTCTCGGCGGGTCCGGGCAGATTTCCGGCAACTTCACTGTTGAGGGGGCCAACGACCTTTCGATTCTGTTGCGCGCGGGCGCCTTGCCCGCGCCGCTGACGATCATTGAGGAGCGCACGGTCGGACCGGGACTCGGGCAGGACTCGATTGAGAAGGGTAAGATCGCGTCCTATGTCGGCTCGATTTTGGTCGTGATCTTTATGGTGGTGACCTACGGATTGTTCGGGTTGTTCGCGAACATTGCCGTTGCGGTCAACGTCGCGATGATCTTTGGCGTGCTGTCGCTCTTGAGTGCGACACTGACCTTGCCGGGTATTGCTGGAATCGTTCTGACCGTCGGCATTGCGGTTGACAGTAACGTGCTGATCTACGAACGCATTCGCGAAGAGGTGCGACACGGACGCTCGGCAATTGCGGCAATCGATGCCGGGTTCAGCCGGGCGCTTGCGACCATTCTCGACTCCAACATCACCACGTTCATTGCCGCGACCGTGCTGTTCTTTATTGGAACGGGCGCTGTCCGCGGGTTTGCCGTCACGCTCGGCATCGGCATCGTGACGACCGTGTTTACGGCTTTCACGCTCACAAGGCTGATCGTCGCGTCATGGGTGCGTTGGAAGCGCCCGCAACGCGTGCCGATCTAACAAGCGAGAGCATCGTGCGCCTTCTTCGCATCGTACCAGACGATACCAAGTTTGATTTCATGCGCTTCCGGCGCGTGAGTTTTCCGATTTCGGCGGTTTTGTCGATCATCGCCATCATTTTGTTTTTCCACCCCGGCTTGAATCTGGGAATCGACTTCCGCGGCGGCACGCTGGTTGAGGTGCAGTCGAAAACCGGTTCGGCTGATCTCGCAAAAATGCGAGCCGCTCTGACGCAACTCAATCTCGGCGATTTCCAGTTGCAGCAATTCGGCAGCCCGACAGATGTGCTCATTCGCATCCCACAGCAGCCCGGCGGCGAAGCCGCGCAGCAGAACGCGCTGAACAGAGTCAAAGTGACGCTCGGGAGCGACGTCGAATATCGTCGTGTCGAGGTGGTTGGTCCGCGGGTTTCCGGTGAGCTTCTGTCTTATGGAACGGTCGGTATCATCCTCGCCATCGGTGCGATCCTTATTTACCTGTGGTTCCGGTTCGAGTGGCAGTTTGCGCTGGGCGCCATGATCGCCAACGTGCACGATCTCGTGCTCACCATCGGCTTTATGTCCTTTACCCAGATCGATTTCGATCTCACCAGTATCGCTGCCTTGCTGACTATTCTCGGTTATTCGCTGAACGATACGGTCGTCATCTATGACCGTATTCGGGAAATGCTGCGACGGTACAAGAAGTTGCCGATGACGGAATTGCTCAACACGTCGGTAAATTCTACGCTGTCGCGTTCGATCATTACCCACGTCACCGTGACGCTCGCGCTGCTTGCCTTGCTGCTATTCGGCGGCCAAGCCATTCACAGCTTTACCGCAACGATGATGTTCGGTGTGGTGCTGGTCGGCACCTACACGTCCGTATTCATTGCCTCACCGATCTTGATTTATCTCGGTGTCGGCACCGGGCGACACGACGGGTCCGAGAAAGAGAACTGAGATCATCACCATGAGTACGCCGCGCGATGCGCCGCATCTGCCGCGTCTCGTGCCGGTCGACGGATACGGCAAAGGCGGCTTTCAATTCGGCGGCATGTCGCATCGCGGCTCCATATTGTGTCTGCCAAGTGGAATTTGGGCTTGGCCCGTTAATTCGATAGCTGAAATATCGGAATCGAGTTTGTCCCGGGTATGGGATGAGGCGAGCCAAATCGATCTTTTCCTGCTGGGAAGCGGCACCATTCCATGGTCCATGCCCGAAGCACTGCGCTGGCGGTTTCGTGACAGCAGGACTACAGTAGAAGTGATGCCGACTGGGCCGGCCATCCGAACTTTCAATGTTCTTGTTGCGGAAAACCGGCGGGTTGCTGCCGGATTAATTGCCGTCGATTAGCCCCACAAGCTGTAAATATCCTCGTACATGACTGATCCGTTTCTCCATTGCGAACAGTTGGTGCGAGAGGGCGATAAGGATCGTTTTCTGGCAACGCTGTTTGCACCAGCCGATCGGCGCGGGGCCTTGTTTGCGCTCTATGCATTCAACCTCGAAATTGCGCGCATTCGCGAGGTGGTGCATGAGCCGATGCCTGGCGAAATCCGTATGCGTTGGTGGGCTGATGTTCTCGAAGGCAAGGGGCAGGATACAGCGCGGGGAAATCCTATTGCCGCGGCGCTGCTCGACACAATTGGGGCCTATCGCTTGCCGCTAGACCCGCTGCTCGATCTGATTGAGGCGCGAAGCTTTGATCTCTACGATGATCCGGTGATGACGCTCAGCGAGCTTAATGCTTATGCGCAGCGCACATCGTCTGCATTGATCGGTCTCGCGGCAACCATTCTTGGTGATGTTGCCCCTGAGGTCGGACAGGCTGCCGGTATAGCTTATGCGGTGACCAGCCTGCTACGCGCATTTGCGCTGCATAGTTCACGTGGTCAGCTCTACGTCCCCGTAGAGATCTTGGAGCGGCATTCCGTCGCGCCGGCAGATGTTTTTGCCGGGCGCGTCAGCGAAGGGCTCAAGGCGGCTCTTGCTGATATGCAAGATCATGCGCGCCGAAAATTTGATGAATTCAATGCCAATCGAGCGACGCTGCCTCGCTCGGTTCTTCCGGCTTTTCTTCCCACACAGCTCGTGCCGCTTTACTTGGCTCGGATGCAGCGACGAGATTACGCGCCGTTTTTATCTGTGGTTGAGGTTCCCCAGTGGCGCCGGCAATGGGTGATGTGGCGGGCTTCGTGATGGTTTTCCGTGATGGGTATCGCTTCGCTAAACCCATCTTTTTTTAGAACGAAAATCGATCCCTGAGATTCTGTCTGCCCGCCAGCACTTCATCAATAATCAAACGTTCCGAATCCGAGCGGATCAAGGGCGCAATCAGATCCACTTGGTTCATGGCGATAAGCTGAAGGATCTCGGTGCGCACTTTGCCGTCCGCGTTGCGTGGTAATGCGCGGACGATTTGAAGGTGCTCGGGCGCTTTTATGTCGGCGGGAAGCTGCGCCGTGAATTGGCGTATTTCATCCTTTGAGAGCGGGCCGCTTGTTTCAATAAAAGCATAAAGGCCCGTTCCAGATCGGCGATCGGCAAATGCGACGACTGCAGCATCGCTGACCTGCTGATGTTTTTTGATTGCTGAAATAATAATTGGTGCATCATTCACCAGGCGTGGGCCGCCGCCTTCGCGATCGGTAAATCCGATCACGCCGCGAGTAATCCAGATATAAACGCGCTTGCCGGTTGCCATCCAGATTCGCGTTGGCAGGCTCTTGCGACTGAGAACCTTACGCTCTGCGGGCGTCAAAGCATCGGGCACATAGCTGCGCTTATGCTTGAGCAGATGCCGCAAGTCCTCGTAGGCGGCGATGCGAAACAACGCGCTGCGTTTTTTGTAACAAAACGCCAGTTGAAAATCGGTGAGAAAGGCACGCCCGTCGGGGGAGCGCAGCCAATTCTGTTCTTTGGCGAGATCGTTGTGAGACAACCCAGCGCGGTGGAGTGCGCGCAAAGCCTGTTTGGCGGATCGGAAATACGCGAGATCGCCGACCGGGCGCGCGATGTGCAAGGCAACACCATCAATAAAGCCGCGGACCAAAACGCGCCGACCCTGGAACAGCAGGGATGGCGCAACGCCGAGCTTGCCGACTTTTTGTAGCGCGCGTGCTTCACGGCGCAAAAAATGTCTGGCAATCAACTGTGTCCACCAGGGAACGTGATCAATACGGCGGAGCACTGCATCGATTTTGCCGTTTGGCCCTGAGAAAAATCCGCGTTCAATGGTGCTGAAGACATCGCGCTTGAGCACGACTGTGCTCGACCATTGGCCGTCCAGTTCAGCGGGAATTTGGTAAGGCGCGTCCATCGCTATTCAGCTGCCGCAGGATGGGCGCCGTGACCTGAAAAAGTTTGGCGCCAATGATCGAGATCGCGAAGAGCACGAGCCGACATGGCTTGCTTTTTCGCGATGGTTTTGGCGGTGCCGCGCAGGCGGCTTCCGTCCGGCGCGCGGGTCGGATTTTCAGTAAGCGGCGGGAACAAGCCGAAATTGACGTTCATCGGCTGGAACGAACGGGGGCCGGCATCGATGATTGCGATGTGCCCACCGGTAATATGGTTGAGCAATGCGCCGAGTGCCGTCGTTGCTGGAGGAACGCTGATTGGCTCTTGCCGATTTTCCGCTGCTGCAAACAATCCGGTTAAAAGTCCGATCGCGGCCGATTCCACATAACCCTCGCATCCGGTGATCTGACCGGCAAAACGAATGTGCGGCTTAGCCTTAAGCCGAAGGGTTTGGTCGAGCAACTTCGGAGAGTTGATGAAGGTGTTGCGATGCAAGCCGCCAAGGCGTGCGAACTCCGCCTTTTCAAGGCCCGGAATAGTGCGAAAGATTTTCACTTGTTCGCCGTGCCGCAACTTGGTCTGAAAACCAACCATGTTGAACAGCGTGCCCAAGCGATTGTCCTGCCGCAGCTGGACGACGGCATACGCTTTCTGCTGCGGCGCATGCAGGTTCGTGAGCCCAACCGGTTTCATCGGACCGTGGCGCAGCGTTTCACGCCCCCGTTCGGCCATGACCTCGATGGGCAGGCAGCCGTCGAAATAAGGTGTGTTGGCTTCCCAATCATGCGAATCGAATTTTTCGCCAGCGAGCAGGGCGTCGATGAAGCCTTCGTATTGATCTCGTGTCAGCGGGCAATTGACGTAGTCCGCGCCGGAGCCGCCGGGTCCTGCTTTGTCATAGCGCGATTGCAACCAGGCGATGGACATGTCGATGGTGTCGCGGTGCACAATCGGCGCAATTGCATCGAAGAATGCCAGCGCATCTTCACCCGTTGCGGTCCGGACGGCCTCGGCGAGCGCCTGCGATGTGAGGGGCCCCGTTGCGATGATCGATTGCTGCCAATTGTCGGGCGGCAGCTCCATCATTTCTTCGCGACGAATCTCAATGAGCGGATGCTCGGCGAGCGCCGCGGTCACATCGGCGGAGAAGCCATCACGGTCTACGGCGAGCGCGCCGCCGGCCGGCACCTGGTTCGCATCCGCACATCGCATGATGAGAGATCCGAGCCGGCGCATTTCTTCGTGGAGCAAGCCGACGGCATTGGTCTCGCGGTCGTCCGAACGGAACGAGTTGGAGCACACCAGCTCAGCGAGGGAATCGGTTTTGTGGGCGGGGGTCGCCCGGGTTGGACGCATTTCGTGGAGCGCCACCGGCACGCCGCGTCCCGCGACCTGCCAAGCTGCCTCCGCGCCGGCAAGACCGCCGCCAATGATGTGAACCGGTTGCATCAGAAGGTGGTTAGGGAAAAAGCGGCTCGAGTCAACCGGGGCGGCGGTATGCCGCTTTACTGCGCCCCCAAAAAGAAAAACGCCCGCATGAGCGGGCGTTTTTTGGTATCCGTTAAATCACGGCTTAGCTACGGGAGTTGGCCCAAGCGATTCCGGGAATTTCCGACCGGCTGATGCCGATATCGGCCAGTTCACGGTCTCCGAGACGGGAGAGCTCTTGGATGTTCTCTTGGTAGCGCCACCAAGAGCGGAACAGGCTGATAAACTTAGAGAGCAACATGGCGAGTATCCTTGGTTCTTTATGTGATGACCCCGGTCACCTTGAGGCGACGGTATAGCCCTTCAGGGCGGGCTGTTGTAGTAAAAATGTTGCGTCGCAGCACTGCGCTCAACGCATAGCTAAGTCATTAATTCTTAACGGATAGCCCGGTCAAAATAGGACCTATGGTGGTCTGGTAGCGATGGAGGGTGTTGCGGTGCGAACGGGATTTGTCTTTGCAATCAGCTTTTTAGCGTCTTTAGGTGGTATTTTATCCAATGCGCTCGCATCGGAGGTGAAAGTTCTGACTGCTGGAGCCTTCAAACAAGTCGTATTGGCACTCGCTCCCGAATTTGAGTCGCAAACCGGACATAAAGTGGTCATCCAAAACGAGACCGTGGGTGCTCTGGTGAAGCGGATCGGGGAGGGAGAGGCATTCGATATTGCAATCCTCAGCCCGGGCGCCATCGACGATTTGGCCAAAAACGGTAAGATGACGGCTGGCAGTAAGGCCGTGATCGCGAAGGTGGGGGTCGGCGTCGTGGTCAAGGAAGGCGCACCTCGACCGGATATTGGGACCGTTGACGGCTTCAAGCGCGCGCTGCTTGAGGCGAAATCTGTTGCCTATATCGATCCGGCGGCCGGCGGCTCCAGCGGAATTTATGTGTCTGGTCTGCTTCAGCGTCTCGGCATTGCCGACCAGATCAAGCCGAAGGCGAAACTTATTCCGGGCGGCGCAGTGGCCGAGCATATTGCCAAGGACGAGGCCGAAATCGGCGTCCACCAGATCAGCGAAATCTTGCCTGTGAAAGGCGTAACGCTGGTCGGCCCGCTTCCAGCCGAGATCCAAAACTATACGGTCTATGCCGCGGGCGTCGGCGCGAGCGCCAAGGATCCCGCCGCAGCGGCGGCGCTGATCAAAGTTCTCACCGGCCCGAATGCCACCGCAGTGCTCAAGGCGAAAGGCATGGAACCCGCGGGACCTTAATCGCGTGCGGAAATCCAAGCCTGCCTTGCGCAACCGAGAACTTTTGAGCTCAAGAACCCGGCGGCGGCGCGAAAAAGCACCGCCTGCTCCCATCGGGGCGTTTGCAACGCCAGAAGGCGCCATCGGGACTTGGTTGCGCCTCGCTGAACGGAACCGTTTCCGCATCGAACAGCCGGTAGCCGTCCGAACTGAGACTGATGTTCTCTGGAGGCACGATAAAACAATCGCCATCTCCACAGCACCATTCGCCGGCGGCATTGCGCAAACCGCCTCGTGAGATCCAGCTTTCATGAGCTGACGTATCAGGTGCAAAGAACAAGAATGGAAGCGACGCAAACAGGAAGCGGTGAGAGCGTTGGAACATCGCAAAGACCCCTTTCTAACGGCCTAGCGGCGTTGATCATCAGCTCACGCACATCCCTCCCATATCTGGTCGCACGCGATCAAACCTTCGCCGCGATATCGGCGGCGAGGCTGAGGCCCATAACATCAGGCACTTCGGCGACTCAGATTGAATTTTAATTATAGAGCTAAAATTGAGAAACCTGGGATCTCACTAAATTGTTGCGGCAAATTTTTTGAAGATCTTCCTGACAAATGCGCGGAACAGTTTGAATGCTCTCGTCATGGTTTAGCCACGATGTTAACACTTAGCTGCCGGCCAGCCAGTCTAACACATGGTCAGAGCTGCACTGCTGCGGGCGAATCTAAAAGGCGAAAAATGGAAAAGAAGCATATCTTCCTTGCTGGCTTTGTTATGCCGTTGATCGTGTCGGTACCAATCAATGCCATGCCGCTAGGGCGCGATGGTGCGATTATCGTTGCGCAGCAACAGCAGGATGACAAAAAGACTCCGCCAGGGCAGGCCAAGCCGCCGCAAAAACCACCGGCGGCTCAGCCACCGCATCCCGCGCCACCGGCTGCGCAGCAGCCGATGCGTCCTCCGCAGGCGCCTGTCGTTCAGCAGCCAGTGCATCCGCATGTCCCAGCGGTGCAGCAGCCGACGCACGTGCCGCCTCCGGCAATGCATCAGCCGACGCACCCTGTGCAGCCTCCGGCAGCGCAACAGCAAATCCGTCCGGCATCACCCCCTCCGGCGGCACAGCAGCAGCTTCATCCCACTGCGCCTCCACCCGCGGCACAGCACCCTATTTATCCGCCGCCTCCGCCGGCCGCGCAGCAAGGGCATCCCGCGCCACCGCCCGCATTTCAACAGCGGCCAGCGCCTCTCGCTAATCCAGGCATGCCGCAACAAGCAGCGCCTTCGCAGCCGCAGATGCCTGCCGCAGTGGTTGCGCCGCAGAACCGCGAGCAAGTTCTCGACAGCAACAGGCGCGCGGATGAATGGCGTTCGCGTCGTATTCAAGACCTGCACACGCAGCGCCAAGAAGTGAGGGAAGGCAACCGGACCGTGATCCGCGAGCCCGATCGGACTATCGTGCAGGAAAATGGGCGGACTTTTATCCGTCACAACGAGGTCGACCGGCTGAGCTTCGGGGCGCGTGATGTGCGTGTTGAACAACGCGGCCGCAACACGGTGACGATTGTCGAACGGCCTGGCGGCATTCGTATCGTTACAGTCGTGGACCCGGAAGGTCATCTGTTGCGTCGCTCGCGATTTGATCGCAGCGGTCGCGAGATCATCATCATCAATACACCGGAGCGAGCTTTCCGCCGACCAGGTGAATTCTTCCTTGCCCTGCCGCCTCCAATCATTCGGATTCCGCGTGAGCGCTATATTGTCGATGCAGAGCGGGTCGGCGAGGAGGAAATCTACGAAACGCTGATGGCGCCACCGGTGGATATGATTGATGGCGCCTATTCGCTTGATGAGATCAGGTACAATGCGTCGTTACGCGATCGTATGGCGCGTGTCGATGTGGATACGATTACATTCGAGACGGGAGCGTGGGAGGTGACACCCGATCAGATTGGCCGGTTGGCTGTAATTGCCGACGCCATTCAACGCGTGGTCAGCCGCCATCCCGAGGAAGTGTTCCTGATTGAAGGCCACACTGACGCGGTCGGCTCCGATGTCGACAACCTTTCGCTCTCGGATCGTCGTGCGCAGTCCGTGGCGGAAATCCTGGCCACTCAATTCCAGGTGCCAGCGGAAAATCTCGTAACGCAAGGGTATGGCGAACAATATCTCAAGATTCCGACGCAGGCGCCGGAGCGTCGCAATCGCCGTGTGGCGGTGCGCCGCATTACGCCGCTGATGGGGCAGAATGCGCAGACGGAGTTGAGGTGAGATCTCTGTTCGGCTGATACGCCTTCGCGGTCAACGACGCGGTGGAGTGCTGCCTGTATTACGTCGTCCCCCGGCTTGTCCGGGGGACCCAGTTCGGCGAAACTCGATAGTGATGGTACTACTCCGCCGCCACTGAACGCTTTTTCGCTTTCGACTTGCCGCGTTTGAGCACGGGAGCCAAAAAACGTCCGGTGTAGCTGCGCTTTTCCGCGGCGACGGTTTCCGGCGTTCCGGCGACCACGATTTCGCCGCCCCCGTCGCCGCCTTCGGGGCCGAGATCGACAATCCAATCCGAAGTCTTGATCACTTCAAGGTTATGCTCGATCACCACGACGGTGTTGCCCTGCTCGACAAGCTCGTGCAGCACTTCCAGCAACTTTTTCACGTCGTGGAAGTGCAGGCCGGTAGTCGGCTCGTCGAGGATATAGAGCGTGCGGCCGGTTGCGCGCTTGGACAATTCTTTGGCGAGTTTGACGCGCTGCGCTTCGCCGCCTGACAGCGTGGTTGCCTGCTGGCCGACGTGGATGTAGCCAAGCCCGACCCGCTGCAATGTAGCAAAGGTGTCGCGCACGCGCGGCACCGCGCGAAAGAACTCGGCAGCTTCGTCAACGGTCATGTCGAGCACATCGGCAATCGATTTGCCTTTGAATTCCACTTCCAGCGTTTCTCTGTTGTAGCGCTTGCCCTTGCAGACATCGCAAGTGACGTAAACGTCCGGCAGGAAGTGCATCTCAATCTTGATCACGCCGTCGCCTTGGCAGGCTTCGCACCGGCCGCCTTTGACGTTGAATGAGAAACGTCCGGGTTCGTAGCCGCGCGCCTTGGATTCCGGCAGTCCGGCGAACCATTCGCGGATCGGCGTAAACGCGCCAGTATAGGTCGCGGGGTTCGAGCGCGGCGTGCGGCCAATCGGGGATTGGTCAATGTCGATTACTTTGTCGAGATGTTCCAACCCCTCGAGGCGGTCGTGTGGTGCGGGGCCTTCCGTCGCTCCGTTGAGGCGGCGTGCAACCGCCTTATAAAGCGTATCAACCAGCAAGGTTGATTTGCCGCCGCCTGACACGCCGGAAATCGTCGTGAACAGACCCAGCGGAATCTCTGCAGTGACATTTTTCAGATTGTTGCCGCGCGCGCCGATCACTTTGAGCATCCGCCGCGGATTAACTGAACGCCGCTCCGGAACATCGATCACAAGCTCGCCAGTAAGATATTTTCCGGTAAGTGAGGCCGGGTTCGCCATCACTTCTTCCGGTGTGCCCTCAGCGACAATCCGGCCGCCATGCATCCCCGCACCAGGGCCGACATCCACGACGTAATCGGCGAGGCGAATTGCGTCCTCATCATGTTCAACCACAATCACCGTGTTGCCGAGATCGCGCAAGCGCTGCAAGGTTTCCAGCAGTCGCGCATTGTCCCGCTGGTGAAGGCCGATCGAGGGTTCATCAAGGACGTAAAGGACGCCGGTGAGTCCTGACCCGATCTGCGAGGCCAAGCGGATGCGTTGGCTTTCTCCACCGGACAACGCGCCGGATGCGCGCGCGAGTGTGAGATATTCCAAGCCGACATCGATCAGGAATTTCAGGCGCTCGCGAATTTCTTTGAGCACGCGAACGGCGATTTCATTTTGTTTCGACGTGAGCTGCGTGGGTAATGCTGTAAACCATTCGCTGGTGCGCTTGACTGACATGTCGGCAATTTCACCGACATGCAGCCCGGCTATTTTGACTGCCAGCGCTTCAGGTTTGAGCCGATAGCCATTGCAGACTGCGCAGGGAATGTCCGTGAAGTATTTTGAAATTTCTTCTTTCGCCCACTCGCTGTCGGTTTCGCGCCAACGCCGTTCCAAATTGCGCACCACGCCTTCAAACGGCTTTTTGGTCTCATAGGAACGCATGCCGTCGTCATAGACAAATTTAATAGCGGTTTCGCCAGAGCCATAGAGGATCGCGTCGCGCGCCTTCGCGGGAAGATCCTTCCACGCGCTATTGAGCGAAAATCTGTAGTGCTTGGCCAACGCCTCAAGCGTTTGGGTGTAGTAGGGGCTTGTCGAACGGGCCCAGGGTGCGATTGCACCTTTGCGTAATGTCGCATCCTTATCGGGAATGACGAGATCCGCATCGATCTTCTGTTCGACGCCCAGTCCGCTGCAGGCAGGACAGGCACCGAACGGGTTGTTGAACGAAAATAAGCGCGGTTCGATTTCCGGAATACTAAAACCCGAAACCGGGCAGGCAAAGCGTTCGGAAAAGATGTGACGCTGCGGACCGTCTTTCGATGTGCTGTCAGCCAATTCCGCAACCGCAATTCCATCGGCGAGTTTCAATGCGGTTTCAAAGGAATCTGCCAGCCGGGTTGCAAGATCGGGGCGCACCACAACGCGATCGACGACAACGTCGATGTCGTGTTTGAATTTTTTGTCGAGGGCGGGAGCTTCGGCGATCTCGTGAAATTTTCCGTCGATCTTCACGCGCTGGAAGCCGCGCTTCATGTAATCGGCGAGTTCCTTGCGGTATTCGCCTTTCCGTCCGCGGACGGTCGGCGCCAGAATGTAGAGCCGCGTTCCCTCAGGAAGGGCGAGCACGCGGTCAACCATCTGCGACACGGTCTGGCTTTCGATCGGCAGACCGGTTGCAGGCGAGTAGGGCACACCGATGCGCGCCCACAATAGTCGCATGTAGTCGTAGATTTCAGTGACCGTGCCGACGGTGGACCGTGGGTTGTTCGAGGTCGACTTCTGGTCGATGGAGATGGCTGGCGAGAGGCCATCGATGTGGTCGACA